>QHYA01000016.1 GCA_003223995.1 Acidobacteriota bacterium
TGCGGTCGAACAGCGCCCCCCACGCTTCCAGCTCCCGGACGCGTTCGGGGGATTCCCTGGCGTGCAACTCGACCATGCGCCAGTTGTTCAGATACTGCCCGCCGCGCATCGTGTCGGCGAAATGGACCTTCCAGCCGTCGCGCTCGTCCACGTTCGCCAGGGCCGCGGCGATCCCCCCTTCGGCCATGACCGTGTGCGCCTTTCCGAGAAGAGACTTGCAGACCAGCCCGACCGACACTCCCGCCGCGGCGGCCTCGATCGCCGCCCTGAGACCCGCCCCGCCGGCGCCGATCACCAGCACGTCATGCTCGTGGCCCTGGAATTCCGCCATCAGATGATTCGCCAGTCCGAGATGATTCCCATGGAGCAGAGACGCACATAGAGGTCGGCGAAGGCGACCCAGAACAGACTCGTCCAGGCCCACAGCATGTGCCGACGGTTCAGGCAGCTCACGCACTCGTAGCTTTTGAGGCGCAAGGGCCGCCTGGAAAGCTCATCCAGATGGCCGCCGACGAGATGCCGGAGGGAATGGCAGCCGAAAGTGTATCCGCCCAGCAGCACCACGTTCACCCCCAGCACGAGCGTTCCCAACCCGAGGCCGAACCCCCTCGCGCCCGTGGCCGGATCGGGGAACCACAGCGCCTTCCAGACGTCGTGGGAGAGGATGCCGATGAACGCCAGAGCAGCGTAAAGGAAGTACCGGTGGATGTTCTGCAGGATCAGCGGCAGCCCTTGCTCCCCCAGGTAGCGCTGGCGCGGCTCGGCCACGGCGCACGAAGGCGGGTCGGCCCAGTGCGACTTGTAGTAGGCGCCGCGGTAGTAGTAGCAGGTCAGCCGGAAACCGGCCGGGAAGGGCAGGATGAGCACGGCGGGAGAGAACGGCAGCCAGGAAGGCCACCAGGACGGCCTGGGACCGAACCAGCTATGGGGCGATTCGCCGAGGAGCTCCGGAGAGTAGAAAGGCGACAGGTAGGGGCCCCAGTGGTAATGCTTCCCCTGCAGGGCGGCCCAGGTGGAATAGACGACGAAACCGGTCAGCCCCATGAAGGTCGCCAGCGGCGCGATCCACCATGCGTCGCGGCGCATCGTCGAGCCGAAAGGACGGCGCGGGAGAAGCGCGGCGATCTCAGGCATCTCGATGGCCTCCTTCCGGCCGGTTTTCACGGGCGGGCCGGAGGACCGGTGCGGTCTTGCTGGAAACAGGTTGACTGCGCATGATTCTCCGCGGAAGCGTAGCCTGGTTGATTTAATAAGGTAAAATTAAAAATCATGACAACATTGTTCAGTAATTCTTATATCTGCCCGTGCAGATCGAGACCCTGAAAGTCTTCTGCGACCTGGTCGAGACGCGAAGCTTCTCGCTGGCCGCGGAGCGAAACTTCCTCAGCCAGTCTGCCGTCAGCCAGCAGGTTCGCGGTCTGGAGGAGGCCTTCGGCCGGCGCCTGCTGGAGCGAGGACGAGGACGTCGCGATGTGCTCCTGACAGAGGCGGGTGAGATCCTCTACCAGCAGAGCGGCAACGTCCTGGCCGCGGCCAATCAGTTGAAGGAGCGCATGAGAGGGCTCGCCGGCTCCGTCGGAGGGACGCTGCGCGTGGCGACCGTCTACAGCATCGGCCTGCACGAGCTTCCCCCCGCTGTCCGCCGCTTCATGGCCCTGTATCCGTCCGCCAAGATCGACCTCGAATACAGCCGCACGACCCGCATCGTGCGCGACGTGCTGAGCGGCGGAGTGGAGCTGGGTATCATCGCCTACCCTGAGAAGCGCCGGGGGCTGGCGATCGTGCCCGTGCCCGGAGACCGGCTGGCGCTCATCTGCCCGCCGTCACATCCCCTGGCCGGACGCAGGAAGGTGAAGGCCCCCGAGCTGGACCGGCAACCGTTCGTGATGTTCGAGAAGGACATCCCGACGCGGCGGGCCATCGATCGGATCCTGAAATCCCGCGGTGTGACCGTGCGCCAGGCGGCCGAATTCGACAACATCGAGACGATCAAACGCGCCGTCGAGGTCGGCCTCGGCCTGGCCATCGTTCCCCGCCCGAGCGTCCTCGACGAGCAGCGGAGCGGCCAGCTCGCCGTCGTCGCGCTGGAAGGACGAGAATGGACCCGCGCGGTCGGCGTGATTCACAGAAGCGACCGCGCCCTGAACACGGCGGCCAAGAGGTTCATCGAGCTGCTGACCCCGCCGCCCGGATCCAAGCCCATTGCCCCTTGACTCGGGTCATGGACCGAACGCGACACCGTTGGCGGTGCCGGCGCAGAGCCTGCCGTTGACGATGGTCGGAGGGGTCAGGGACCTCCGGATGCTCCTTCCTTGATCGTGACGAGCCGGTCGGCCGCGACGCCGTGCAGGACGTCCTTCCGACCGCTCGGCCAGCGGACCTCGACGAGCTCGGCCTCGGCGGCGGACCCGAGCCCGAAGTGGAGCCTCGGGTCGGAGGCGGAGAGGTAGGAGCCTCCCCCCTTCCTTTCCCGGATTCGCTTCTTTCCGGCGGCGGTCACCGTGACCCGCGCGCCGACCCCGTCCCGGTTCGACCTCGTCCCGACGAGACGGATCTCGAGGAAATGCCCCCGGGGCCTCGTGTCGTTGTGCAGCAGCAGGACGGGCTCATCGAGGGCCGTGACGAGGACATCCACGGCGCCGTCGTTGTCGTAGTCGCCGAAGGCCGCTCCCCTGAAGGAACGCGCCACGGAAAGGCCGCCTATCGCCGGCGCCTTCCTGAACCGCCCGCCCTCGTTGATGAACAGGTCGTTCTTCTGCTTGAAGGGGGAGCCGATGTCGTAGTGGTCCATCTGCGGATAGACGTGTCCGTTGGCGATGAACAGGTCCAGGTCTCCGTCGTTGTCGAAGTCGTAGAAGCCGGTCCCCCAAGACAGCGCCGAGAAGGTCTCCTGCATGCCGACGGCAAAGGAGACGTCCGTGAAGTACTTCCCGGCGACATTGTGGTAGATCGTGTTCAGGTCCTGGGAGAAATTGGTCGCGACCAGATCGAGCCAGCCGTCGTTGTCGTAGTCGCCGAAGTCGGTCCCCATCCCCGCCTGGGGATCTCCCTCCCCGTTGAGCGCTGTGAGTGTCACGACACCGACGTCCTTGAAGGTGCCGTTCCCCTGGTTCTGCCAGAGAGAGTTCTGGACGCTGTCGTTGGCGACGTAGATATCCTGATCCCCGTCGTTGTCGTAGTCTGCGGTGACCACTCCCAGGGCGTAGCGCGGCTTCTCGAGCCAGACCCCGGAGGAGCGGGTGACATCGGTGAACGTGCCGTCGCCGTTGTTCCTGTAGAGCACGTCCTGAGCGGCCGGCAGCCCCAGAGGGCCGCAGAAGACCGGGATGCTGCGCAGCATGCAGGTGGTCCGCTGCGCCTCCTTGGTCCCGCGGCGCGGCACTTTGCTGATGTCGAAGTCGATGTAGTTGCAGACGTACAGGTCGAGATACCCGTCATTGTCGAAGTCGAAGAACGCAGCGGATGTTCCGAAGGAGGCGTCGCCCACCCCGGCCCGGGCGGTGATGTCCGTGAAGGTGCCGTCGCCGTTGTTCCGGTAGAGAACATTGGGGCCCATGTTGGTGACGTAGATGTCGGGATAGCCGTCGTTGTCGATATCTCCCACGGCGACGCCGTAGCCCCAGCCCCTGTCGCCGACGCCGGCCCGATCGGTGACGTCCACGAAGCGCCCGCGCCCGTCGCCTCGATAGAGCTTGTTCGGCTCCCCCTGACCGGGGCGGCGATCCAGGGCGGAGCCGTTGACGAGGTAGAGGTCGAGGCATCCGTCTCCGTCGTAGTCCAGCCAGGCCGCGCCCGCGCCCATCCCCTCCGGAAGCCATCCCTTTGCGGCCGGAGGCGCACCGCAGACGTTCCTGTAGTTGATCCCGGATCCGGGGGTCGCGTCGGAAAGGCTCGGGCGGCCGGCCTGCTGGCCTCGCCTCGTCTCGGGCTCCGGACGGGCCAGACTCACGCCGATCACCACGATCAGGGCAGCCGTCCCTCTCATCGAGCGGTCGCGGCCGGCGCTTCGGCGGGGTGGGATTCGAGCAGCTTCATGTGGGCGTCCATTTCCCGCTTCGCCTCCTCCTCCCGGCCAAGCTGCAGGAGCGCCCGGGCGAGGACGTAATGGGCGAACGGATGGTTCGGTGCGATCCGGACGACCTCCGACAGCGTCTTCGCGGCCCGTTCGGCCTGCCCGTGTATCAGGTCGATCGATGCGAGCTGATACAGACAGTCCGTCCGCGCATCCTGCTCGCGCTGGTTGGCCGGGGTCAGACCGATGACCTTCTTGTAGGCCGCGGCTGCCTCGTCGTAGCGTTTCACGAACTTCAGGGCGTGCCCGAGATGATAGAAGGCGATCAGATAATCCGGACGCGAGACGATCGCCTTTCTGTAGAGATCGATGGCCTTGTCGAACTCCCCTCTGCGGAGCGCGATGTTGCCCAGATTGTGAAGCGCCTTCGCGTCCCCTGGCGAGACGGCGAGCAGGCGCTGGTACGCCTCCTCGGCCTCGGGGAACCGGGAAAGGTCCGCGTAGGCCACGCCGAGATCGAGCAGCTTGTCCGGCGTCACGGGCCCGAGCTGGACGGTCCTCTCGAGGTGCTCCAGCGCCTCGGCCTTCCGGCCGAGCCTGCGAAGCACGAGGCCGAGACGGTAGTGGGCTTCGGCGTTGACGGGATTGCGCGCCACGGCAAGTTCCAGGGCCGAGACCGCTGCCTGGGCCTCTGTGGCCTCCTTGTTGGCCGTCTCCTCTTCGGGGACGAATCCCGGATCAGTCGATCCGGGCGGAGGGGCAGCGGCCGGCGCCGACGATCTGGACGAAGACGCGGCGGCCGTCTCCGACGCTCCCCCGGGCGGGCTCGCCGCTCGACTGGTCTGCAGCGTCGAGGACGCCTCCCCCGCCGGCCTCTGCTGCCGCGCGGTGTCGCCTCCTCCCAGACAGCTTCCCGTGAAGGCCAGCAGCACGCCGATACCCGCCGCGACGGAGAAACGCGCGGACCTTTCAGCCGGAGGGCGGTCTTCTCTGTTCGCTGACGCTGCCAGAAACTTCGCTCCCAAAGCGATGACCCTGTCTTGACGCGACCTCTCGGAGAATGCGTCTCGCCGGGGTCTAGTCGCCTCCGAGGATGTTTCCAAGTATTCCCGAAGGCCCGCCGCCCCCTCCCCCGCTCCGCGTGGGGATGCGGGGGATGAGCCAGGAAAGAAACGCCTGCGTCGAGCGGGTCTGTAGGTAGAGGTCGCCCTGACCCCGGAATTCGCAAACCAGCCCTTCACCGGAAAGCAGCGTCGATTTCCACCCGCCTACCTTCCGCACGTCGAAGCCGAGGCCTTGCGTGAAGGCGACGACGTGCCCGGTGTCCACGATGTACGGCCTCGTGCCGTCGATCGTCACCTTGTGGATCGCCCCGTAGGAGCAGAGGATGACCGGCCCGCTGCCTGTGGCCCGCAGCAGGAACAGCCCTTCCGAGCCGAAGAACGTCCTCGCTCCGCCCCACTGCAGGTCGAGATTGACCTCCGGCGCGCTGGCGAGGAAGGACCCCGACTGGACGTAGAGGGTCTCGTCGCGCATCGTCAGGGCGGTGATGTCGCCCGGAAGCGACGGGGCAAGCGTGATCTCGCCGGCTCCGCCGCGGGAGGTGAACGTGTTCGCGAAGAGTGTTTCGCCTCCCAGCACGCTTCGGGTGATCGCCCCCAGGACGCCCCCCTTCATGCCTGTTTTGATCTCGATGTTGGAGGACATGCTGACCATGGCTCCCGATTCCGCCTGGACGGACTCCTCGGCGCCCAGCCCCACGATGGCGAGCGAGTACGAGGGCTGGTAGCGAATGTCGATCTGCATCGGTCCCTCCTCCGCGGGCCCCTCGCAGCGGTGTTGTCCGCGGGCCTCGCATCTGTGTTCGTCGCGAGATTCCGGCCTTCCCGGTATGTAGACCCGTCCTCCCGTCACCTCCCGCAGGTCCCAAATCATACGCCTCTCGCTTGTCCTAGACCGCTCCATCGCTCCCATCGACGGCGCTTGACAGTCGTGGAGTTATATGTACAATTGTACGTGAATGACCGAGATTGTCATCGACACTTCGGCCATCTTGGCAGTTCTCCTGAGCGAGCCCGAGCGACCGCGGTTAGTTGCAGCGACCCAAGGGGCCACTCTGTGCGTACCACCTTCTGTACCGTGGGAGGTGGGTAATGCGTTGGCTTCGCTCATCAAACGGCGCCGCCTGACCATAGCAGCGGCTCGACGGGCTGTGCGCTCTTTCGAGCGTATTCCCCTGGATCATGTTGCGATCGACCTGGGTCGGGCTGTTCAGGCGGCGGCCGAACTGGGCATGTACGCGTACGACGCCTATCTCCTCGAGGCGTCTCGACGGCGTGGTTGCAGTCTCCTGACGTTGGACCAGAGCTTGGCGCGGGCGGCCGAGGCCGTGGGTGTGTCTCTCGTTGAGGTGCCATGATGAAGGTGTACACGTATTCAAAGGCCAGGCAGCGCCTCGCCTCATTACTTGATGAAGCGTTCCGGGAGGGCAGCGTCCAGATCCGACGGCGTGACGGTACTGTGTTCGAGCTCCTTCCACTAGAAGTGAGCAAGTCCGCTCTCGAGGTCCCCGGCGTGGCTACTGATATCACCGCGAGCGAGATCGTCTCGGTCGTCCGGGCGAGTCGTAGCAGGGTCATTGGCAAGAGCCTTCCTCTCAAGCGCATGCGGCAGCCGAGCCGCGCTCGACGGCGAACGTCAAGGGGGCGGGTGCGGTCTGGCGCGGCCCGCGACTGATGCGCGGCGTTCGGCGGGACTGTGATTGACGCGCCATGGTCGCGTCCATCGAACACCTGGCGATTTGCGGGGCGGCTGATCCCAGGAGCGAGGCGGGTTGCTGGCCCGCTTTTTTCCGCTCTCCTCGCCCCGCTCCTTTCAGCCTTCCTTGCGGCGTCATCCTGCTGCTCGGCAAGCACCAATTCCCCGGCAAGGACCTCTTCCAGCAACCGACCTGCCCTCGCAGTGCTGCTGGTCGTCGATCAGATGCGGGCCGACTACCTTTCCCGGTTCTCCTCCCGCCTGAGCGGCGGCCTGGTGCGCCTCGAGCAGGAAGGCATGGTCTTCGAAGAGGCCTACCAGGACTATGCGAACACGGAGACGGCGCCGGGTCATGCCTCTCTCATCACTGGCCTGCCCCCCTCGCGCCACGGCATCGTCGGCAACCAATGGTACGATCGCTCCTCCCATGAGACGATCTACTGCATTCCCCCCGGCGAACCGCTCCGCTACCTCGATGCCTCGACGCTCGGGGAGTGGATCAAGAAGGAATCGCCCGCTTCGCGCGTCGTGGCGGTCTCCGGCAAGGATCGCTCGGCCATCCTGATGGGGGGCCGCGAAGCCGACGCTGTCCTTTGGTACGACCCGGAGAAGGGGCGCTTTACGACGAGCGATCGGCTCGTCCGCCGCGCTCGGGCCGCAGCCGAGATTTCGGGATGGCTCGCCGGGCTCGATCCGGTCTCGAAACTCTCCTGTGCCGTATGGGACCGGCTGGATGGCCCAGGCGATCTGCCGGAGGCTCACCCCGATGATGACGCTTGCGAGCCGGAGAACGGCAGGCTCTTCCCTCACAGGCTTCCCTGCCTGGGCGGACTCCTCCGGAGCAAAGGGCCGGGCTCGCTCGCCGAGGAGGTCGGAGAGACCCCTTACTTCGATGAAATGATCCTCGATCTCGCCGAGAACGCTATCGATCGATTCGCGCTCGGAGCCGACGATGCGCCTGACCTCCTGGCTGTGGGGCTTTCCGCAACCGACCTCATCGGTCACCGCTACGGTCCCGACAGCCAGGAAATGCTCGACCAGATCCGGCGCCTCGATCGGCGTGTCGGCCTGTTCCTTCGGCGCCTCGAGGAGAAGGTCGGCGCCGGCCGCAGCGTGGTCGTCCTCACGTCCGACCATGGCATCGTCTCTTGCCCGGAGAGCGATCCCCGCAAGCTCGCTCGGCGCATCTTCTTGAAGGACTTCAAGCAGAAACTGGAGGCGGGAATGATGCAGCGGCTCGGGCCTGGCCGCTGGATCGAGGCAATCGAGGGAAACAACATCTACCTCGCCGGATCGCCAGACGATCCCCGCCCCGCTCGTTCACTTTCCGTCCCTTACGAGCGGATTGAAAGGGAAGCAGCCGGCCAGCTTTCGCAGGATCCTGCCGTCGTCGCGGTTTACCCGCGTTCGGAGCTGGGTTCCTTGCCGTCTTCGCGGCATTCGCAGGTCGCGCCTTTCTCGCAGCCGTCGCGCTCGTCGCCCTCTTCCTCCTCCTCCGGGGCGGACGATCCCTTCCTTCCCCTCATGCGCGCCTCCTGGAAGGCGGGTCGCAGCGGCGACCTGATGATCCGGATCCAGGAGGGCTGGCTGCTCGGGGAGCTGCGGACAGGCACCAGTCACGGAACTCCTTACGGATACGATACGCACGTCGCCCTGATCGTCCGCGCTCCCGGCCTCCTACCGGGCAGAAGCAGCGAGCATGTCAGCGCCTTCCGCGTCGCGCCTACCATCGCTCGGCTGCTTGCAGTCCCCTTCCCCGCGGGTCTGCCGTCCGGACCGTTGCTCCTCCCTCCGAGCCGGTAGATGAAGGTCCGCAAGTATGGAATCTCGGGTCCTCAGGTGGTGGTTCTGCATGGCGGCCCGGGCGCCCCCGGCTACATGGCGCCTGTGGCGCGCGGTCTCGCGGATTCCTTCCGGGTCCTCGAGCCCTTGCAGCGTGGCAGCGGTGGTGAGCCGCTCACCGTCGCACGCCACATCGCGGACCTGCATGAGTTGTTGGAATCGTGCTGCCGGGATGCACGGCCGTCCCTCGTGGGCCACTCCTGGGGCGCCATGCTCGGGCTCGCCTATGCGGCGGCGCATCCCGACCGTGCGGGCTCGCTCGTCCTCATCGGCTGCGGCACCTTCGATCCGGCGGCGCGAGATCGCATGCGGGGGATTATCGAGGAACGCTTGGACGAGGGATTGCGGAGACGTATGAAGCGCCTGCCGGAGGAGATCCCCGATCCGGACGAGCGGCTGCAAGCGACAAGTGCTCTGATGCTGCCGCTGTATTCGTATGAGCTTGCCTCGAATGACCTGGAAGTCGAGTCGTGCGATTCACGCGCACACCATGAAACGTGGCAGGACATGGTGCGGCTGCAGGAGGAAGGCGTGTATCCCGCGGCCTTCGCCGCGATCCATGCGCCTGTCCTCATGCTGCACGGCGCCGCCGACCCGCATCCGGGGCCGATGATCCGGGCGAGCCTGCAGCCCCATCTCCCGCATCTTGAGTACCATGCGTGGGAGCGCTGCGGGCACTCCACTTGCCACGGCCTTGATCCTGTTTCAAGCTTGGCGGCTCAAAAGACCGGGCTGCCGTGCTACGAGAGGCCAATGGTGGGTCGTGGCGGTATCTTCTGAGGCCCGAATGGCGCCCGCTGCGGCCATGATGGCGACCGACAGGGGGTGCACGCGGTCGTGATGAGCACCAAGATCATGAGATTCCGCCGATGGACTGCTCCGGCGACTGAAGAGACGGGGATGTTCCCAGCTGTCTTCGCGCCCCTTGCCATCTTCTTCGCTTTCGCTCTCCGGCTTCTCTTCCCCCCGGGAGTCTTCACGGGTCCTGAGTCCTCGCCGCCCGGTCTCCTCGCCTCAGCCGTTTCTTCATCCGGAGCTCGGGAGAAAACCCTCGCATCGGCTCCTCCCGCTGCGGGACTTCCTGACTGGGTCCAGATCGATTACAGCGCCCTCGTGGACAGGCGCCGGCTGTCTCACTCCGGAGAGTCGATCGGCACGCTGCTGAAGGCTCTCGAAGGGCGGCCGGTGCCACGCCCCGGCGAGCGCCCCGCCGACCTCAAGGCCCATATGCTCCTGGATCCGCTCCTCGAGCCCTACGCCTTTGTCCTTCCGGACGCCCTGGACAGCCTCTTGTCGGCGCCCCAGCCGCCGATGGTCGAGGTCGGGGGGCTCTGGCAACCCGGTGAAACCCAACCAGCCTGGGCCGAGCTGCTGCGTTCAAGGCACTTCCTGGTCGAGAGCAATGGCGAGGGGCGCCTCCGCCTTTTCCTTCCCCTCCGCCCGGAGCAGTTCCAGCAGCCTCCTGCCGCGCCGCGCGGCACATCTGACCCTTCCCAGCAGCTCACCTCGCCGGCCGGCCCTGCTCGTTCCCTTCCCTCCAGCACCGCTGCTGCGGAGCAAGCGTGGAAGTCGGCCTGGCCCGTCCTGAGGCACATCTTCGCGGCCGAGAAACGCCGTCTGGCCCGGCAGGCGAGCAATCGCCACGAGGACCATCCCCTGGATGTCGAGGCTCACGCCTACGCGCACCTCCCGGCATCCAGCATGTTCCTGCTCGGCATGCAGCCGTTTCGGAAGCAGGTCATGGATACGAAGCCCGCGGAAGAGCGGATCACGCTGGATCTGGCCGCCTTGCAGAGCTTTCTCGACCGGGGGCTTCAGCTCGAGGGAGGTCGGCTCGAATCCGACGGGAGGCTGCGTCTGCTCGGAAGCGAGACGGTTGCGGCCCCCAGGCTGCTGGGCCGGCCGCTGGCTCTGCCGGATCTCGCCGTGGCATACCGCGCCGTCTTCCATGGCGGGCTGAGCGAGCCCTACATGAGCCTCGATCCCTGGTATTCGCCCCACACAGCCCAGGTGAACTACGGGGGAAGGCTCCAGGACACGAGCCTGGGGCTGGTCAGCCTGCTGTCCGATGTCCGCTTCAAGACCTTCAGCCTCGGAATCGACGTGCTGGCCGGGCGCGACGACCGCGAGCGACTTCGCGGCGCGATGCGCGCTTTCAGGACCCACATGGAGCGGTTCGCGGCAAACGCCCAGTCGAAGGCGGTCCTTGGCCAGCAGACCCGCTTCTGGTTCTACCCGGACAATGTCGAACTGACCCTTTCCGACGAGGGGGACGTGCTCGTGATGCGACGCGCCCGGATGGCGGCTGCTTCCGAGCGGCTCCAGCAGGCAGGAAGGACCGGCGGCCCGCAGGAGACCGAGCGGCAGGATCCGATCTGGACCCGTGAGACGGTTGCCGCGATCAATCAGGATTACGACGCGCTCAGCCGTCTCTATCCCGAGCTGTCGGACCTGGACCAGGTCGTGCGTCTGCTGTCTCTCTTCACCTGGCTGCGGCAAGCATCCGCCGACGGGCTGGCAATTCCTGACCTGGACGCGTTGCTGGCCCTGGAGCTTCCCGCGCAGCCCACACCGCGCTTATTCCCCATGCTGCTGACGTACAACGCCCTCTCCCCCTCCGAGGGGACCGGCGGCTCACGGGTGGACGTGCTGGACCGGGCCCCCGTCGTTGCCGCGCTGGACCGGCTCGAGCCCTTCGCGGGAAGACCTCTTCCCGCGAAGGAGAGGCTCCGCCGGGCGCTCGGGATGCTTGACCGGCGGGTCGCCGATCAGGCGACCCTGATGAGGGAGATCCAGTCCTTGGATCTCGACAAGCTCGACGAGAGCGCCATCGACCAGCTCACCACCCGAGCGGGACGGCTGTGGATGCATCATCTCTCTCTCTCGGCTGTTTCGGCGGCGGATCGACAGCGGTTGCCCGGGGGGAATCCGGAATCGGAGAAGGCGCGCGTGCTCAGCGTGAGCATCGGCGGAGTGGATCTAGGCATGGGGCAGGCTCTCGCGCGTGCTTCGCGCCACAGCCAGCGGGTCTCCTGGGGAGGCTCGGCTCCCGGACTCGCGACGAAGTCAGCTGTCGTGACGCGGGGAACCGGAGGCGGGGCTCTCCAGCCGGAAACATCTGCCGCGAGCGCCCCTTCCGGATCCCGCATCAACCTGGTTCGTATGGAATCCTCGCCGGTTCCCTCCATGCTCACGCTCCTGGGGGCCGACAGCCCGGAGGTGCGCAGCAGGAAGCTGATCCTGGACTCCGCCGGACGGGCCGCCTCGGTCGAGCGAGTCGAAGCCCTGCGGTTGCTGCGTTACCGGCTGCAACACGATGGCTCTCGCCTAACGGCCAGCCTTTCTCCCGGCGATGCGGCTGCCAAGACTCCCGAGGAAGAGCCTGCGCCTCCTCCTTCCGGTCTCGTGACCTTCCAGGTCCTTGCTGTCGATCCCGTCAGGGTGACCCTGAGGCTGCGGGCAATGGTCGGGACGGAGATCAAGGATCTCACCGCCCCCGTGCCTCGTCCCCTGCTCTGGCGGCTCCTGCTCGGAAAGGACATCGATACGACTCCGGGCCAGCCGCTGCGCGGTCTCGATCCGCTCCCGCCGTCTCTCGGAGAGAGCCGGAGGCTGATGGTTTTCACGAACCGCGCGCAGGCTCGGCCACCCTGGGAAGGAGGTTCTGAGCCGCTTGCCGGGGAAGAGGATCCGGTGAGATTGGCCGGGGCGATGAGGCGCTGGTGGGCCTCGGAGGCCGGAGGGAGTCCGGGGCCGAGCGTGGTCGTGGGGACCGACCCGCTGCTGTCGGCCAGCCGATGGGAGAAGTCGCCGAGACCCGCGGGCAGGGCCCTGCTGCTGCTGCCCGAGGACGGCTTTCCAGGATTCGCGGCACCGCTCCGGCAGGAGCTGAGCGATGCGTCGAAAAACTCGAAGGCACCGGCAACCGCAACCGTCGCGTCGAGCCTGCCGGACGTGCAGGGCATTCCCTCTCTCGTGCTTCTTGTCAGCG
>QHYA01000287.1 GCA_003223995.1 Acidobacteriota bacterium
CTCGCTCGCGAAGGTCCTGGTTCACGCCTTCCTCGACGGGCGCGATGTTCCTCCCAAGTCCGCCCTTCCTTTGATGAAGGAGTTCGAGCAGGCATCTCTGGGGGCCGCTGCCGCGGGAGCCGTCCGCATCGCGACCGTCCAGGGCCGTTTCTTCGCGATGGACAGGGACAACCGCTGGGAGCGCGTGGAGCGCGCGTGGCGGGCCATCGTCCGTGGAGAGGGGGCGCCGGTCGGATCGGGGCTCGAAGCGGTGGAGCGCGGCTACGCCCGCGGCGAGACAGACGAGTTCCTTCAGCCCTCGGTCGTCATCGATCCGGAAGGCAAGCCGCTCGGTCCGGTCCGGAACGGCGACGCGATCGTCCATTTCAACTTCCGGGCCGATCGCGCGAGAGAGCTGACTCGCGCGCTGGCCCTCGATGACTGCCCCCACTTCGAGCGGCCAGGCCGCCCGAAGCTGTCCCGCTACGTCTGCCTGACGGAATACGACAAGACCTTTTCCCTCCCCGTCGCATTCCCGAGCGTTGCTCCCCGGAAGGTGTTCGGGGAGGTTGCCGCCAGCCTCGGCCTGCGCCAGGTCCGGATGGCCGAGACCGAGAAATACGCCCACGTCACCTACTTCTTCAACGGCGGCAGGGAGCTTCCGTTCGAAGGAGAGGAAAGAGTGCTGGTTCCCTCGGAGAGGAGGGTTGCGACATACGATCTCCACCCGGAGATGTCGGCTCCCGCGCTGACCGAAGCGGCTCTCGGCCGGATCCGGGACGGGGCGGCAGATTTCCTCCTTCTGAACTTCGCCAATCCGGACATGGTCGGACACACGGGTATTTACGAGGCGGCGGTGCGCGCCTGCAAGGTGGTGGACGAGTCTGTCGGGAGGATCGTCGCCGAGGTGCTCGCGCGGGGAGGCGCGACGGTCGTCACGGCGGACCATGGAAACTGCGAGCAGATGTACGATCCGATCACGAAAAGCCCCCACACCGCCCACACGAGGAATCCCGTCCCCTGCGTGCTCGCCTCGGAGAAGCTGAGGGGCCGCCGCCTCAGGGACGGGGGCCTGCTTTCCGACGTCGCCCCCACGCTCCTCGATCTGCTCCAGGTGGGGGTGCCGGCGGAGATGGAAGGAACGAGTCTGCTCGCCGCGGACAGCGAATGACCTGATGGTGCGGGGTGGGGCCAACCGCTCGGAACTGCTCCGGCAACAGCCGGTAGAAATGGAGGCGGACATGGATGACAAGCTGGTTCTCTACATCGGGGAGAAGAACATCTCCTCCTGGTCCATGAGGGGGTACGTCGCTTTGGTGGAGAAGGGGGTCCCCTTCGAGGAACGCACGATCTCTCTGCTCGAGGACAGGGACCGGTCGAGAAGACGCAAGGTCTCGCCGACCGGGCGGGTCCCCGTCCTCCATCACGGCGGGCTCGTCATCCCCGACTCGCTCGCGATCATCGAGTACCTCGATGAGACCTTCACGCCTCCGGCACATCTCCCCCTCTGGCCCGCGGATCGGCGCGAGCGGGCTCATGCCCGCTGGCTGGCGGCGGCAATGCACTCCGGCTTCCAGAACCTGCGGGAGGACATGTCGTTCAACCTGTGCTTCCTCGAGAAGAGACCAGCGCCAGGTCCCTCGGCCCTGGCCGAGGCGGGGGAGATCCTCGCCCTATGGGAGGCGGCCCTGTCGAGGAAGCCGGCGGGCGGGCCGTTCCTCTTCGGCGGGTTCACCGCGGCGGACGTGATGTACGCCCCTGCCGTCGTGCGCCTGACCTCGTTCCGCGCGCCGGCAGAGGGCACCCCCAGGGCGGCAGCCTACATGGACTCCGTTCTCGCGCGTCCCTCCGTCAAGCGCTGGATGGACGCCGCCCGGGCTCTCCCTCCCGCTGCGGTGGAGTGAGGGTTCTCTATTCGTTCCGTTTCGATTTCGTTCGAAGCGTTCCCTCCGGTTTCGTTCGAAGCGTTCCTCCGGCTGGCACCCTTGAACTTCGCTGCTCCTGACCGTAAATCCTTGTTCTCGCCGGTTGTTCCCCGTCGCGAGATTCCAGGTGGCCGTCCCGAGTTCCAGGCCTCAGGCGGATACCTCGTCAGGGAGGTTGTCTGCGGTGAGCAGCGCAGGGATGGTCATCTGGGTCTGCAAAGAGCACAACGAGACCCTGGGCTATGCTTTTGCCATCATGGAGGGAGACGAGGTCGTCGCTCTCGTGAAAAGCCGGGAAGACGCCCGATTCATTTTCGAGAACAAACGGCAAGTGCACCGGCTCACTGAGGAAGTCCGCCGGGTCAGTGTCCAGTGCCAGCGCCTCCAGCAGAAGAACAAGACCCTCGAACGGATCCTGCGACGCATGGTCGACCTGTTGCGCGGGAGCAGCCCAGCAGATCTAGCCGCGGCTCGCGTCGAAGCGGAGAGGATCCAGCGCACGATCTGACCCGAAGAGCCGAATCGGCCCGGGCGTCAGCGGACTGGCACAATTTGCGAGCCGAGGGACCCCTCTCAAGGCTGTCGTCCACGTAGCTCGTCGCGGGCGCCGCCACGGTCGCGATGACGTTCTGCGTGGACCCGCATCCGATGTCGCCTCTCAGGACAAGATAGTTGGCCGATCCGGACACCGCGGACCAGGACAGCGTCACCTGTCCGGTTCCGGGCGTGGCGGAGACCACGGGCGTGCCCAGGCTCGGACAGGAGGACGTGCTCTGGTTGGACGGGTCGGTGGAGGCGCCGCACGCGATGGCGTGCCGGTCGAACGCCGCGAAGATCGCCGCCGCGTGAGGGGTCCCGTTGGCGAGGTTGCCGTCATCGTCGTCGGCGTTGCGCACACTGCTGAACCAGGAATTCGCGTTGCAGCCGTCCGATGAGGGAAGGGCGCAGTTGTAGGCGTTCCCCCCGGACCCCTGGCGGGACTTGTAGTACAGCTTCTCTGCGAGCTGCCATGCGGAGCTGGCGTCCAGGCCTGCCGCCGGCAGATCACGGAAGGCCAGATCGAAGACCGCCTCGGACGGTATGTACGACTCGCAGTGGACTTCGCGACCGCACGGGCCTCCGCCCCCGCCGCAGTTGGTCTGCACGAAGTTCGCGGGGGTCGCGGGGGTGTGCGAGGCGTGCTGGTCCCAGTCCATGTCCCGGATCCCGGAACAGTTGAGGCAGGGGTCCCCGTAGCCGGAGCAGTTTCCGCTCATGAAGAAGCCGCGCCCGACGCAGGAGCGGCGGTCCTGGATGATCGCCACCGTGTCGGCGTAGCCTTCGGATGGATTGTCGTAGCCGCCCCCGTCGTTCTGATCGAGGCCATGGCCGTACTCGTGGGAGACGACTCCGCTGATCTCACCGGTGTTCCTGCACCCGCCGCCGGACTTGTAGAAGTTCACGCTGCCGTTGTAGTAGGCGTTGCAGGTGGCGTTGGTGTTCACGTTGTCCGTTAGTCTCTGGTTCACCCATCCATTGGAGGGAAGCCAGTAGCGGGCCTTCTCCTTGAGCCGGTCGAGCACGTAGTAGCTCGTGCGTCCGGCATGGGTGTCGCCCACCCCCTGTCCGGACGGGACGGTGCAGTCGGTGCCCGTGCTGGCGCCGAAATCGAGATCGTTCGAGCAGTTCCCGGATTCCTGTGCGGTTCCGCAGAGGTCCGAGACGCTGACGTAGGGGCCCGACAGTTTGACGGAGCTGTTCTTGGGACCCTTTCCGCACGTGAACTGGCCCATGTCGTCGGTCGTGACCAGCTTCTTGGCCAGCGTCACATTGGTGGTGGGCATCGGGAACCCGGCCTGCTCGCACCCCAGATCGGCGCAGTTCTGATCGTTGGAGAGAGGATAGACGCCTCCCTTCACGCCGTAGAGATCGGCGTCGTAGAACGCAATGACCTTTCCGCTCACAGCGTCCACCTTCCCGACCCATGTCCCGGGCTCTCCGGTCACCCGGAGCGCGAACCGCCATGCCAGGCGATGGTCGATCCCCAGCCCGGCCGGCCCGGTGTAGCGCGGGGAGGCATCACCCGAAGGGGCAGAGGGGATCATGACCCTGTGCCCGTCCTCGACGAGTTCGTAAGACTCCTCCGGTCTCAGCCCCATGTAGGCGCGCAGGAGCTGCAGCGCCGCTGCCGAGTCGTAAACCGCCTGCGGCACGGAAGCGATCGTCCCCCACCGGGT
>QHYA01000017.1 GCA_003223995.1 Acidobacteriota bacterium
TGGCACACCGTCGATCAGGGTCTCCATGAACCGGTACCTCTTCAGCCCCAGCGCTCCTTCGGCGAGGGGCGCCATGATCGCCGGCGCCGCGGGGCCCTGCAGAGCGAGGAGCGCCGTGTCGTCGCTGCGGTCAATGACCTCCACCTCCCCGTCGGGGTGGGAGCGTATCCATCGATAATCCTTCTCGGCGTTGGCGGCGTTCACCACGAGCAGGTACCGGTCTTCGGAGAAGCGGTAGACGAGCAGGTCGTCGATGAAGCAGCCTGCCGCAGTCGTCAGGGCCGTGTATTGCGCCTGCCCGTCCAGAAGGCGGCCCACGTCGTTGCACGTGAGCTTCTGGAGAAGCGGCAGAGCGCCCCGGCCATGCACCTCGATCTCTCCCATGTGACTGACATCGAACAGGCCCGCGCGGGTGCGGACAGCGAGATGCTCCGCCACGACGCTGGTGTACTGGACGGGCATCTCCCAGCCGGCGAAAGCGACCAGGCGCGCGCCAGCTTCCCGATGGACCTCGTAGAGAGGCGTCCGTTTGAGCGTCTGTTCGCTCGCCAATCTCCTCTCCTTGAAACGGTGGGTGAGCCGGGGCGGGAACCTAGCACGCGGCCCCTGCCCGGTCAATCGACCCACACCTCGACCCGCTGATCGCCGTCGTCGACGTGAAGCAAAGGACCGCTGCGGGATCGAAGCTGGTCGAGAGCCGTCGTGAGCGCTTCCCAGGAGAGCCCCTGGGACTCCGCCTGCCGCCGCATCTGTTCTCGGGTCTTGTGCGGCAGGGAATCGAGAAGGGCCCGAGCGAAGGAAAGAGGGAGATTGATCGTCACCTTCTCGGCCGGTCTCGAGCGATGCGTGATGCGCAGATGAACCCAGCGCGCCCCGGCGGTGACGGCTCCCGCCCCCTTCGCTCGATCCCTCTCTCCATCCCCTGCTTCCGGGCTCCCCGCCAGCGAGATCGGATCGATCCGGGCGAGAGCCAGAGTCATCTCGTCGCGCAGGTCCGCATTCGGCTCCACCAGGACCTCTGGGGCAAGGCGACCTGGCACACCGAGCGGCGTGCTTCTTCGGCAAGCTCCTTCGCGTCGTCCGCCAGCTGCGCGGCCCTGCGGTAGGAGGAAAGGGCTTCGGCCTCCCGGCCGCCGACCGCGGACAGGGCCCGGCCCTTGTAGAAGGCCGCCCAGGCTGCGTTTCTCCCGCTCGGATAACGCCGGAGATACTCGTCACAGTCTTCCAGGGCCTGCTGCCAGCGCCGCTCGAGGAAGCCCACCCTGATCCTCTCCATCAGCGCACCAGCAGGGACCGTGACCTTCTGCCCTCGGCTCTTTGCCCCGCCTTCAGGGGCGGCGAAAACGGACAGCGCAAGCGCCAGCGCGGGAACGGCGGCGATCCAGGCCTGGACGCCGCGGAAGCTATGCATTCGCGCTCTCCTTGTTTCCTCTCGCCAGCTCGATGATCACCACATCCAACCGTGTCATGAGGTCCTGCCGGACCGCGGCCCGGTGGATCCGTTCCAGCTCGCGCCAGGGCGCGGAATCCGGAAGGGCCGAGATCTCGAAGAGCAACTCGCGAAGCTGATGCCAGACCGCCGCCGCTCGCTCAGCCTCCGACCCCTTCAGCCTGGCGTCGAGAAGCATCTCGCGCTCGAGCAGCTTTCTGCAGGCAGCCTTCTCCAGCGTCAGATCCGCCCTCCCCCCGGTCCCCTCCGCTGCCGCGGAGAGTCCCCAGAGCAGTTCGCGCCCTTCAGCCAGAGCCGAGACCGCTTGCTCTCGGGCGGAGAGCGCCTCGACGACCTTGATGAGACCGGCCGCATCGATGCACACAGCGCCCGGACCCTGGCTCGGCGCCGGAAAGGGTCGGGAGACCGGCCGGAAGAGCGGGACGTGCCTCGCCCCCACGTACAGGCTCACGCTCAACGCGACCGCGACAGCGCCCACCGCCGCCACCCCCGCGCGCAGCCTCCTCGATGCGAAAATCCCTCCGATGCGATAGCGCGGGAAGGGAAGGATCGTCCCCTGCCGGCGCTGCACCCAGCCGCCTCGCGAGGCCGCCTCGCTCCTCGCGCGCTCGATCGTCCCTCGCGTGAACTCTTCCCAATCGATCAGCTCCTCTCCGGCGACCGGCTCGCGAAGCTCCGCCAGCGCCGCAGCAAGGACAGCTTTCTCCCGCGCGCAGGCGACGCAGACACGCAGGTGGGTTTCGAGCGAAGCGATGTCCTCGGCTGCCCCCGCACCCGAAACGAGAAGCGGCAGCGCCTCCCGGACCTCGCGGCAGCCGATCAACTTCGCCTTCGCGTTCGCGTCCCGGCGCCGATCATCTCCACTTCCCGACAATTGGTCTGGCCTTTCCGAAAATGTTCATTCTGTCCTCGCCGGAGAAGCGGCGGCCACTGGAACATCCATCAAGACGCGGAGCTTGGCAACCGCCCGGTGAAGGGTGGACTTGACAGTGCCGATCGAGCATGCCATCGCCTCGGCGATTTCCTCGATGCTGAGGTCGTCGCGGTGGCGCAGCAGCAGCATCAGCCGCTGCTTTTCGGGCAGGCGCCTGACGGCGGCCGCGACGCGCTCCCGCTCCTCCTGCCGCAGGCTTTGCGCGAGCGGCGAGTCGGCCGCCTCGGCGACGGGTTCGACCGGCGCCCCCGCCCTTCCGTCCAGGGAGAACCTCTCGCGGAACTTCCGGCGGCGGGCCTGGTCGATGCAGTGATTGATGAGGATCCGATAGGCCCAGGAGCCGGGTTTCGCTCCTGGCGCCCATCGGAGCCGGGCACGGTAGATCTTGACGAAGGTCTCCTGGGTTGCGTCCAGGGCCTCGTCGCGGTTGCCGAGAGAGGCATAGGCGAGGCGGTAGAGCCGTTTCTGATACCGGGTGACGAACAGTTCGAAGGCTTCTTCATCGCCCGCCTGGATCCGGCGCATCAGCTCGGTGTCGTCCGCAACCAAGGCGGGCCTCCGTGCCCGTTGGTTGAAACGCACGAGCAAGGGATAGGTTCCATTCTCGGGAAACCAGCCGGACCGAGCCGCTCCGCTAGCCGAGAGTTAGCCGAGGTTACCTGTCCGAGGTGTCCTCTTCGTCCTCCCCTCCGCCTTCCAACCGGCGGATGTACTCCTCGATGCTGCGCCGCTCTTCTTCTCCAAGGGCTCGGAAGAGGACGCCGAAGCCGGGCGACAGTCGGGTCTCCCCTTCGGGAAGGATCCGGTTGCGCACCTCGCCTCTTGCCTCGATCGGCGCCGCGGCGCCGGGAAGGTTGAACCGCAGCTTCACACTCTGGCCGGGAAAAGCCGGATGGTCGGTCTTTATGAAGATGCCGGTGGTGGACAGGTCGCGGCTCGACGTCCTGATGACGCTGTCGCCAATCCACGCCTCGACCTCGAGGCGCACGAAGGCTCGCTCGTTCCGGCGCAACTGCAATGCGGGGAGAAACGAGCGGATCCTTTCGATGAACCCCTGCTGGACGATCGGCTTGGCGACGAAGCCGTCGGCCCCCGCATCCCAGCAGGCGGGCTCGAGCCCGGGGCTCGACGCCATCAGGACGATTGTCGAGCGCAGGTCAGGGTCGCTCTTGATCCTCCTGCACGTCTCCAGCCCGCCGATGCCCGGCATCTGGTCGTCGAGGACGATGAGGGCGGGCCGTTCCAGGCGAAGCACCTCCAGAGCTTCCTCGCCGGAGGAGGCTGTCAGGATCTCGCAAACGACGCGGCGCAGGAAGGTCTTTTCGAGCTCCAGAAAGAGCCGCACGTCATCGACGAGCAGGATTTTCTCCGGGAAAGCTTCGGCCATCGGCTACCTCCGTGCTTCGCGCCTCTCGATCCAGCGTCCGCAAAGAAACAATAATCCGCCGGTCGCGAGAAACATCATCTCCCCTCTCAGATCGTTGCCGGTCAGGCCCCGGTACAGGCCAATTGGGAGGTAGGCGAGCGCCACGACCTGCATCGTCCGGGCCACGATAACCGCCACGTTCCCCTCGATATTAGCAGATGGGCAGTGGGCCGCCACGCTCCTACCACGGTCCTTGACTGCCGTGCTGGGTGTGGAATAGTGGGCGGAGGGACGGGCGCGAGTCGGGAATCGAGTCGGCAATAGTGACGGCACGCGGATGACGGCAGGTACCATGAGAATCGCTGTGATCGGCGGAGGTCCGGCAGGAGCGGAAGCCGCGTCCCGACTCGCGGCCGGCGGAGCGCAGACGATCCTCTTCGATCCGAGCTTCGACCGCGAGAAGCCCTGCGGAGGCGGCGTTCCGTGGCGAGGTTTGCAGGAGTTCGACGGGCTGCTGGGAGAGGGAATCCCTGCGGCCGACATCCGCCACGTGCATTTTGAAGGGCCCTCAGGCGGCAGCGCTTCGATCAAGCTTCCGGCCCCGCTGAGGGTCTTCAGCCGCAGGACCCTCGACAGCCACTGGGCGGAGCGGGCCGGCCGATGCGGAGCCATGCTGAGACGCGAGAAGATCGTGTCGGTCAGCCGTGGGGACCGGTTTCTCGTGCGCACCGCATCGGGCGACCAGCAGGTCTTCGACTTCGTCGTGGGAGCCGACGGCGCGCGTTCTCTCGTGCGAGCAACCTTCGCGAGACCTTTCGCCCCTGAGGACCTTTCGCAGGCTATCGGCTACTACGTCCCGGGGCGGACGGATGACACTCTCCGGCTCGCCTTCAGGGAGGACCTGCACGGGTACCTCTGGTCCTTCCCGCGCCTCGATCATCTCGCTGTGGGAGCCTGCGCCCCCCTCGCGCCCCGGAGCGCGGCAAGGCTGAGGGCCGCCGTCGAACGCTACCTGCAACGGCTCGATCCGGGGTTGGACCCCAGCGCCCTCCCCTACTACAGTGCTCTGATTCCGTGCCTTTCCTCCGCCTCCCAGGCTCGCGACCGCAAGGCGGGTCCGGGGTGGTGCCTGGTCGGGGATGCGGCCGGGGCCGTGGACCCGCTCACCCGCGAAGGGATCTATTACGGGCTGAAATCAGCCGCCCTGGCCGCCGGAGCCATCCTGCGCGGCCGGCCGGAAGAGTATCCCGATGATTGGCAAGCGGCCTGCGGCGGGGAGCTGCGGTGGGCTTCGCTGCGGCGCGAGCGGTTCTTCGAGCCTGAGCTGACCGACAGGCTGGTGCGCCTACTGGGCGCCTCAGCGGCCGTCCGCAAGGTGATGGTGGATCTCGTGCTGGGCCGGCAGAGCTACCTGACTCTCAAGCGCCGGCTGCTGGCGAGCGCGCCGGCCGCGGCCATCGAGTGGGTGGTCCATGGATGGCGCTTCTGATGGGGCGGCGGATCGCTCTTGTCGCACTGCTGCTGCTCGCCGCCCTGATCACCTTGGCGTTGCTGCTGCGCAAGGAGCCGCCGGCCATTCCAAAAGACACGAACCACCTCGGGGCTTTGCACAGGTTGGGCCTCGCCGGAAGTGAAAAAGCCTGTCTTGACTGTCATGGCCCTGCCGGAAGGAGCCCGAGAGGGCCAAAGCACCCGCTCGCAAACGATTGCTCGCGCTGTCATTCTCTGCGCGAGGGGTAGCGGCGGGCGGAAGATGGCGGCGATGGAGGAAAAGGCCTGATAAGATAATGCCCCTGGAGGTTCTTTCCGGGAGCATTGTAGAATTTCAGTTCCTTTTGTAGTAGTGTGCGGTCCCGATATGGGGTGAGAAACAAGGCTCGTCATGGGGACGGGAGATCTGCAGGATTCTCTGAGGAGGCTCCAATGACGGTTTCCAGTGTGATCGGTAGGGGCGCAAGCGCCATCGCGAACGCCGGATGGCAGGTGTTCCAAGCTGTCAACCGGCGCTTCCCCGCTGGGTCCTTCCAGCCCGGGTGGGCGCCGGCCCCGCTGCTGAAGTCAAAGGAAAGGACATTCCCCAATCTCGGCTGGCCGCGTGAGACAGACTCCCTTTGCCCTCGGTGCGTCAAGGAGGTCCGGGAGGCGATCCTCTCGGGAGCCGCGGACTTCCGGGTGCTGATCGAATCCAACCCGGGCGAGATCAAGGCAAGAATCATCGAGCGGGACGGCAAGGTCCTGATGGTCAAGGACTGCCCCAAGCACGGCCACTTCGAAGATCTCATGTCGATCGACCCCGAGTTCCTCAGGCGCATCGAGAAACTCTACCCGGGACGGGACTTCCAGATGGCTCCTGACCGCTTTCACAACCACGGGACCTCGACCGTGAAGTACGGCCGTGGGGCGGTGCTCACGATCGACCTGACGAACCGCTGCAACATGATGTGCGAGCCCTGTTTCATGGACGCCAACCAGGTGGGGTATGTCCACGAGCTGACCTGGGAGGACATCAAGCAGCTCCTGGACAACTCCATCCAGGTCAAGCCGAAGCGGCAGATGTCGATCCAGTTCTCAGGCGGGGAGCCCACGCTCTCCCCGTACTTTCTGGATGCCGTCGCCTACGCCAAGAAGATCGGCTATGTCTGTGTGCAGTGCGCGACCAACGGCATCCGGTTCGCCCAGGACGAGGAGTTCGCCAGGGCAACCGCCAAGGCGGGCCTACGCTTCGCCTACCTCCAGTTCGACGGGACGACCAACGAGGCGAACTCGCACCGCAAGGTCGGCAACCTGTTCGACGTGAAGCAGCGCGCCATACAGAACATGAAGGCCGTCGGGATCGATGTTGTCCTGGTGACGACGATCGTGAACACGATCAACAACGACCAGGTCGGACCGATCATCAAGTTCCTGGCCGACAACATCGACAAGGTCGTGGCGGTCTCCTTCCAGCCCGTTTCCTTCACGGGTCGCGACGAGGACATCGACGACACGACCCGCGACAAGTGGCGCTACACGCTGTCGCACCTGGTTCATGACGTGAAGGAGCAGCTCGGGGTCACCGAGCCTCTCCGGGACTGGTATCCCCTGTCAGCCACGGGACCCTTCTCCGATTTCATGGACCTGCTGAACGGACTCGACTCCCAGTGGGGCACGATCAAGTGCGGGTGCCATCCGAACTGCGGTGTCGGGACCATGATGATCATCAACGAGGAGACGAAGCAGATCGTGCCGCTGCCCCAGATCCTCAACACCGACAAGGTGCTCGAGGATCTCAGAACCATCAACGATGCGGCGCGGGGGCGGAAGGCTTCCGTCGCCCAGATGGTTCTCTCCGTTGTCAGGAACATCCGCTGGTCGGACATGCCGAAGGGCTTCTCCCCCATGGCGCTGATCCGGGTCGTGGATGCTTACGCGGGCAGCCCCATGAAACTCGCGAAGCAGAAGAGGTACAGATGGCGGATGTCCATGGTGGCCGGGATGTGGTTCCAGGATCTCTTCAACTACGACTTCAGGCGCACGGAGATGTGCATCATCCCCTACGCCACCCAGGCCGGTGAGATCTCTTTCTGCGCCTACAACACAGGGGTCGGCTGGCGGCAGATCGTGGAGAACATGTACACGACCGCCAGCGTCCGGGACTGGTTCGCTGGCCAGGGACGGCATCCCGTCTACGCGGCTGGCAAGTCGGTGCCGCTGCCGTTGGTCTCGCCAGAGGCGGCGCGGTTCCCGATCGCTCTGCCGAAATCCGACCTTCCCGTCCTTCAGTAATTCGATCCCTCCCCTGATCCGATTGCTCGCCGCAGGCGGCCACGATGGCCGCCTGCGGCGGGGAAACTTCCATTTTTCAGATCGGCAACCGCCTCGATCGGAAACCAAAAAGGCGCTCCCTTGCCCGCGAGGAATAGGAAGGCTCCTCCCCCCCTTCCCCCGCGCCTGCCTCTGACGACAACATTGCCGCCAAAAGCCACCCACAACCGGCATCCCCCCCGATGACCGGTCCCGAATCCGGGTGGTTGTTGCGGATCCCGGGAGGCGCACGCCTCCCGGAGTCCGCACCCCCCGCGAAGGCGCCAGCTCGCGAAAGCCGCGAGCCGGACAGCGGGGGTGCGCCGGAGGGTGAGAGCCGTCTAGAAGGAGGAGCAATGGAAAAGGGGAACGCAGGGTTCGGCGCGTATCTGAAGTCTCTCCGGCGGGATCGCCGGCTGACGCTCGAACGCATCGAGGAGCTGACAGCAAGGATCGGCGAGCCGGTCTCGAAGACCTACCTGTCACGCTGCGAGCACGGTCAAACCCATCCCGCACTGCCGAGGCTGGAAGCGCTTTCGCGGCTCTACAAGGTCCGTCTGGGAGAACTGGCCGAGAGGTTCGAGCTCGAGCAGGAACTGGCCCGAAGGCCGGCCGACCCCGTCGAGCACTCCCTGGAGGCCAACGAGGCGGCGGAGCGCGGCATCGAGGCAGCAAGCAGAGACGATCCACGTGGCGCCTTGATCCTGTTCGAAGCGGCCAGGCGGCTGCTTCCGGCTTCCGGCCACACCGTCGTCCCGGGAGCCGGCTCGAGCTGCGAGCCCCGGCCGGCGCCGCTGCCAAGCATGGAGCCCTGCTCCCTCTCGAGCACCGGCGCGACGGCGGAGCCCCGCGCCAACACATCCGTCGGACTCGACGCCGCTCTGCCGTCCGAGCCTTCGTTCTTCCCAGGCACAGGCCACTCCGTCCCGGGGGCGAGCCACTCCGTCCCGGCAGGCCACTCCATCCCAGGGGCTGCCCACTACGCTGCGTTTCCCGACGCGGGACGGATCGCCTCCGCCCGATCCCGTCTCTGCCTGGCCGTGATCTCGGGCAGCGTCGGCAATTTCCGGCTGTGCAAGGACGAAGCGGAGGCCCTCGTTTGCGCGGAGGATCTGCCCGAGGAAATCCGCCAGCGAGCATCCATCCAGCTCGCCTTCGCCTACAGGCGCTTGCGCCGCGCAGCCCTCTCGCGACTCGTTCTCGTCGAGCTGCTCACGAAAGGAGAGAGCCTGCCGCGACGCATCCTGGCCGACGCTCACTTCCTGATGGGGACTCTCGATCTCGATGGCGCCCGCCCGCGTCCGGCTCTGCTTCATCTGCGAAAGGCCGTTTCTCTCTACAGAGCGGCCGGATCCCAGACAGACCTTTGCCGGGCCCTCCAGGAGCTCGGCGAGGCCTACCGGCTCGGGGGCCAATTGCCGGAGGCGATGGCGCGCTATCAGGAGGGGCTTGCCATCGCGCGCAAGACCGACGTCAAGTCCCTCACCGCCGACCTTCTCTCGCACCTCGGCCGTGGGCATTTTCTGGCCGGCAACCACTCGACCGCCGCGAGGTACCTCTTCGACTCCAATGATCTCGCCCGCCGCGGGGACTACTTCGATATCCAGTTCCGGAACTATTTCTACCTGCGCCTCATCGCCTGGAGGCAGGGGGACGAGTTCTCACGCAGGACGGCCGAGCGCTCCCTTCGCATGCTTCTCGGCAGAAGCGATCCTCTCGCGGAGGAGGCGATCAGCTTCCGCCAGGAAACCGCACTCAAGAGGGGCCGAGAGGAGGTCGACGAGATCGAGGGAATAGGTGAGCCAACCCCATCCCCTGCCGGCGATCCCGCCACGACCGGACCGCCGCCACCTGTCCCGGGCCTGAGCCTGACGGATGCGCCTCTTTCGGCGACGAGCATCGCGAGCCTGAACCACACCGAGCCGATCCATCCCGAGGAACCGCCCCGGTACAGATTGGCGGGGCGGGTGGAAAGCGGATACAAAAAGCGAACCCAGAAAAACGAAATTGTAGGCTTCGAGAAGGTTCGCCAGAAGAGCTGAGCCGACCCGGGGCCGCAACTTTCCGCTCGACAAGCGGCAGAATGCCCGTGTGCCCTCCGGGGCACGGATCGTGCAGGCCGAGTCGAGCTTTACCGACGAGAGGAGACATCATGACACCGCTTCCAACGGATCTCACCAGGAATCTCGCCAAGATTGCGTGTCTCGTGGCCGGAAGCGTTTTCATGTCTCCGACGGTGCCCGCGGCTCCACCTGCTTCCCTCCCTTGGGCAAGCCCGGAAGCTCTCGCCGTGCGATCTCTCTCGCTGAATGGAGGCGGCCGCCTTCGCGTGGCGACTCGCTACAACCTTCAGGACTACAGAGCGGGGCAGACCATCGAGCTGGACCCGGTG
>QHYA01000018.1 GCA_003223995.1 Acidobacteriota bacterium
GCACGTGATCCAGGCTCAGGTCCCGCTGGCCGAGATGTTCGGCTACGCTACGGACCTCCGTTCCCAGACGCAGGGCCGCGCGAACTACACGATGCACTTCTCGCACTACGAGGAAACCCCGCGGAACATCAGTGAAGAGGTCGTCGCCCGCATCCAGGGGAGCGCGACGTGAGAGGCGCGGCGGCGGAGAGAGCGGAGGCATTGGTTTCGCAGGCTGACCGGAGGAGATGATGTCCAAGGAGAAGTTCCAGAGGACGAAGCCGCACGTCAACGTCGGGACCATCGGCCACGTCGACCACGGGAAGACGACCTTGACCTCGGCGATCACCACGGTGCTCCATGCCCGCAATCCGAAGATCGCCGTGCGCAGCTTCGATTCGATCGACAACGCGCCCGAGGAGAAGGCGCGAGGGATCACGATTGCCACGGCGCACGTGGAGTACGAGACGGCCAACCGTCACTACGCGCACGTGGACTGTCCGGGGCACGCCGACTACGTGAAGAACATGATCACGGGGGCGGCGCAGATGGACGGGGCGATTCTGGTCGTGTCGGCGGCGGACGGGCCGATGCCGCAGACGCGCGAGCACATCCTGCTGGCGCGGCAGGTGGGGGTTCCGTACATCGTGGTGGCGCTGAACAAGGTGGACATGGTGGACGATCCGGAGCTTCTGGACCTGGTGGAGCTGGAGGTGCGGGAGCTGCTGAAGCAGTACAGCTTCCCCGGCGACGAGCTGCCGATCATCCGCCTTTCGGCCCTGAAGGCGGGACAGTGCTCCTGCGGGAAGGACGGCTGCCAGAGCTGCGAGGGGGTGCTGAAGCTGATGCTTTCGGTCGACGGTTACATCCCGGTCCCGCAGCGGCCTCTGGACAAGCCGTTTCTGATGCCGGTGGAGGACATTTTTTCGATCTCGGGTCGGGGGACGGTGGTGACGGGAAGGATCGAGCAGGGGAAGGT
Organism: Acidobacteriota bacterium; assembly: GCA_003223995.1. GTDB lineage: Bacteria > Acidobacteriota > Polarisedimenticolia > QHYA01 > QHYA01 > QHYA01. The sequence goes on from QHYA01000018.1 coordinate 959, forward strand.
GCGAGTGGGGGAAGAGATGGAGATTGTGGGGATTCGTCCGACGCAGAGGAAGGTGGTGACGGGGGTGGAGATGTTCAAGAAGCTGCTCGACGAGGGGGTGGCGGGGGACAACGTGGGGTTGTTGCTGCGGGGGACGGAGCGGACGGACGTGGAGCGGGGGCAGGTGGTGGCGAAGGCGGGGTCGATCACGCCTCACACGAAGTTCAAGGCCGAGGTGTATGTGCTGACGAAGGAGGAGGGGGGGCGGCACACGCCATTTTTCAATGGGTATCGGCCGCAGTTTTATTTTCGGACGACGGACGTGACGGGGGTGGCGCAGCTGCCGGAGGGGGTGGAGATGGTGATGCCCGGGGACAACGTGAACCTGAGCATCGAGTTGATCACGCCCATTGCGATGGACAAGGGGTTGCGGTTCGCGATCCGCGAAGGGGGCCGGACGGTCGGGGCCGGCACCATCGCGGAGATCGTCGCGTAAGCGCCTGGTGAAAGCGGCAGGAGCCTCCGGGAGAGAAGATGCGCGAGATCGTCACGCTTCAGTGCGGCGAGTGCAAGCGGCGGAACTACTCTTCGACCAAGAACAAGAAGAAGACCACGGAGAAACTGGAGTTCAGCAAATATTGCCGGTTCTGCCGGAAGCACACGCCGCACCGTGAGACGAAGTGACGGGGGGCGGGGCCATCTCGTCACGGCGGGGCGCGGCAGACAGCAGGATGAAGGCCAGTAGCTCGAATGGTTAGAGCACCGGTCTCCAAAACCGGGTGTTGGGGGTTCGAATCCCTCCTGGCCTGCCACACCACGTCTAGAGAGGACGCGGAAGCATCGAGGAGCAGAGGCCGTGAACTGGTTCCGTAGAATCAGGCAGTTTCTCATCGAGGTCACGGCAGAGCTGAACAAGACCTCCTGGCCGAACCGCAAGGAGGTCACCGGGACCACGGTGGTCGTGATCATCTTCGTCATCATCTGCGCCGGGTACCTGTTCGTCGTGGACTTCGTGCTGAACAACGCGGTGGACTTCGTCTTCAAGCGCCTGGGTGGCTTTGGTGGATAGCGTGGAGAGAGTCGCGATGGCCAAGCGGTGGTACATCATCCACACCTACTCGGGCTTCGAGTCCAAGGTCAAACAGTCGCTGCTCCAGAGGGCGCAGGCGATGGGGAAGGCCGACGCGATCGGCGAGATCCTCATCCCGACCGAGGACGTGGTGGAAATCAAGGAGGGGAAGAGGGTCGTCTCCTCGAAGAAGTTCTTCCCGGGCTACGTGCTGGTCAACATGGAGATGTCGGACGAGGCCTGGCACCTCGTGAAGAACACGCCGAAGGTGACCGGCTTCGTCGGAGGCAACGCCCCTCCGCCGATTCCCCAGGAGGAGGTGGACCGGATCATCAACCAGGTCACGGTCTCCGCCGAGAAACCGAAGCCGAAGTTCGAGTTCCGCCCGGGGGAGAGGGTGCGGATCATCGAAGGGCCATTCTCCAATTTCACGGGGTCGGTGGAGGAGGTCAACGAGGATCGCAACACGCTGAAGGTGATGGTCAGCATCTTCGGTCGCTCGACGCCTGTGGAGCTGGAGTTCCTGCAGGTCGAGAAACAAAAATGACGAGGTCGACGCCGACCTCAGCATGTCGGCGCGAAGACGCAGCGAGGGGACGAAGATGGCGAAGAAGGTGACGGGCTTCATCAAGCTTCACGTCCCGGCCGGAAAGGCCACGCCGGCCCCTCCGGTCGGCCCTGCCCTGGGCCAGCACGGCGTGAACATCATGGACTTCTGCAAGAATTTCAACGCCCGCACGGCCAAGATGGGCGAGGGGATGATCATTCCGGTCGTGATCACGGTTTACAGCGATCACACTTACACCTTCATCACGAAGACCCCTCCGGCCTCCGTCCTGCTGAAGAAGGCGGCAGCCGTGGAGAAGGGATCCGGGACCCCGAACAAGGACAAGGTCGGCAAGGTGACCCGGGCGCAGGTGGAAGAGATTGCACGTACGAAGATGCCCGACCTCAACGCGGACAGCCTCGACGCGGCCGTGCGGATCATCGAAGGTTCCGCCCGGAGCATGGGGATCGAGGTCGATGGCTGACCGGGCGCGGGCAGGGACCCTGACGCCGGACGGCGAGTGATGACGAGCGGGACAGAAGAGCAGGAGCGACGAAGATGAGCAGGCCGGGCAAGAAGCACGAGAAGGCCAGATCGATGGTCGAGCGCAAGGCTTACAAGATCGAGGAGGCGGTGGTGCTGGCCAGGAAGGTCGCCCACACGAAGTTCGACGAGACGCTCGAGCTGGCGATGCTGCTTGGGGTCGATCCCAAGTACGCCGACCAGATGGTCAGGGGGACGGTCGTCCTGCCGCATGGCACCGGCAGGAGCAAGCGGGTGCTGGTCATCGCGACCGGTGAGAAGGTCAAGGAGGCGGAGGCCGCCGGGGCGGATGTCACGGGGGGACCGGAGCTGGTCAAGAAGATCCAGGAGGGATGGCTCGATTTCGACGCCGTGATCGCCACCCCTGACGCCATGAAGGACGTCGGGAAGCTCGGGAAGATCCTCGGCCCCCGGGGGTTGATGCCGAACCCGAAGGCAGGGACGGTCACGTTCGACGTGGCGAAGGCGGTCCAGGAGATCAAAGCCGGCAAGGTGGAGTTCAAGGTGGACAAGACCTCGATCATCCATACCGCGGTAGGCAAGCTCTCCTTTGACGAGAGCAAGCTGGTGGACAACGCCCGGGCCCTCGTCCACGCGGTGCTGCGTGCCAAGCCGCCGGCGGCCAAGGGTCGCTACGTCCGCTCGATCCACATCTGCTCGACCATGGGGCCGTCGATCGAGATCGATCCCGCGTCGGTCGAGCTGGCGGCAGCTTAGAGGCCGGGCGGGCGGCGGAGCGGCATGGGAGAAGAAGCGTGAACCGAGCGGAGAAGAACCAGCAGATCGAGGAGATCCACGGGAACCTCTCGCGGGCGGGCAGCGTGTTTCTCGTGGACATGACCGGCCTCAAGGTCAACGAGGTGACCGACCTGCGCCGGCGGATCAGGGCCGCATCGGGGGGCTGCCGGGTCGTGAAGAACCGTCTTGCGGCGAGAGCGGCCGCGGGGACGCCGGCGGAGGTGCTGGGCAGGCGCTTCAAGGGGCCCATCGGCGTGGTGACCCATTCGGCGGACTCGATCGCCTTGGCGAAGGTCCTGACCGATTTCGGCCGCGACCACCCGAACCTGCAGGTGCGCGCTGCGGCGCTCTCCGGAAGGCTGGCGGATGCGAAGGATGTCGCGGTCTTGGCGTCCCTGCCGGGCTTCGAGGAGTTGCGCGCGAAGCTGCTGGGGGTGCTGACGGCCCCGGCCTGCCAGCTCGTGCGCCTTCTGGCCACGCCCGGGGCTCAGCTCGTCCGGGTCCTCGACGCGCACCGGCAGGCCGGCGAGAGCTGACCGTCTTCGCGCGGCTGCCGAAACGAGGGACGTGCGCGACGGAGGGCGGGATGAACGAAGAGGATGGTGGCAGGCGGAGAGGAAGGGCGTCGGAACAGAGGTGATTCCGGGGTTTGGGCGGGGCCGGATCCGGATCCTGGGGCTCGACAAGGAACGAAGCGACAGAAGGAAGGAGCGCGAGAATGGCAGATTTGCAGGCGATTGCGGAGAACCTGAGTTCCTTGACCGTGATGGAGGTCGCGGATCTGGTCAAGATGCTCGAAGAAAAATGGGGTGTCTCGGCTGCGGCGCCCGTCGCGGTGGCGGTCGGGGCCGCTCCGGGCGGATCCGCCGCCGCGGCTCCGGAGGAGAAGACCGAATTCGAGGTCATCCTGAAGGAGGTCGGCGAGAAGAAGATCAACGTGATCAAGGCGGTCCGCGAGGTGACCAGCCTCGGCCTGAAGGAGGCGAAGGACCTGGTGGACGGAGCTCCCAAGACGGTCAAGGAGGGGGTCTCGAAGGAGGAGGCTGCCGAGATCAAGAAGAAGTTCGAGGAAGCGGGCGCCAAGGTGGAGATCCGGTAGCTCCCGGAGCTCCGTCCTGGAAGGGCGCAGGGCGCGAATCATCAAGAATGCCGGCGGAGCACGGTCGTTGCAGCAGTTTTCGAGAGGTGCATAGACGATGTCGATGACCAACGGTATGGACAAGAAGCGTCTCGATTTTTCGAAGATCCGCACGTCGATCCCGATCCCGAACCTCATCGAGGTTCAGAAGCGCTCCTACGAGCGGTTCCTGCAGATGTACACGGCGCCGGCGGACCGCGAGGACGCGGGGCTTCAGGCGGTGTTCAAGTCGGTATTCCCCATCACCGACTTCCGCGAGACCTGCTCCCTGGAGTTCGTGGAGTATTCGATCGGGCAGTGGGAGTGCAAGTGCGGGACGCTGGCGGGAATCGAGAACTTGAGGACGACCTGCAGCGGATGCGGCAAGAAGTTCGTCTCGCCCGGCGTGAAGTCCACCGAGGTCACGTGTCCGGAGTGCGGGCGCGCGAACCGCAACGCGGCGAGGGCCTGCGAGCAGTGCGGTGACACGGTCGCTCTGAAGTTCAAGTACGACGTCGCCGAGTGCCAGGAGCGGGGCATGACCTTCACGGTCCCGCTCAAGGTGACGATCCACCTCTCCGTGTACGACAAGGACCCGGAGACCAACGTGAAGTCCATCCGGGACATCAAGGAGCAGGAGGTCTACTTCGGCGAGATCCCCATGCTGACGGAGAACGGAACCTTCATCGTCAACGGCACGGAGAGGGTCATCGTCTCCCAGTTGCACCGCTCGCCCGGAGTGTTCTTCCAGCTCCAGAACAAGAACCTCTACACGGCCAAGGTCATCCCGTACCGCGGCTCGTGGGTCGAGTTCGAGTACGACGAGAAGAACGTGCTGTTCGTGAGGATCGACAGGAAGAGAAAATTCCTCGGGACCGTCTTCCTCCGCGCCCTCGGTCTGCGCTCCGACGAGGAGATCCTGCGCACCTTCTACCGCGTCCAGGAGGTGGGGTTGCAGGGAAAGAAGACCCTGTGGAAGGTCGGCCCGTCCCTCATCGGCCGCCGGATCAAGGCGGAGATCACCGATCCGGCCACGAACGATGTCATTGCCGGCCGCGGCAGGAAGGTGACGACCCGGATGCTCTCCGCCATGCAGGAGGCGGGGATCGACTACGTGCCGGTGGACGAGGAGGACCTGGAAGGGGCCCTGCTGGTGGCGGACGTCGCGGATCCCGCCACGGGAGAGCTGCTGGCCGAGGCCAACTCCCCGGTTTCTGCCGAGCAGCTCGGGAAGTTTCACTCCCGCGGCGTCGAGCGGATGGAGGTCCTCTTCCCGGAGGCCGATGAGGTCGGCGAGATCCTCTCCGAGACGCTGCGGAAGGACAGGCTGCGCTCGCCTGCCGAGGCGATGGTCGAGATCTACAAGCGGCTCCGCCCCGGCGACCCGCCGACGGTGGAGACCTCCAAGAACCTCTTCGAGGGGATGTTCTTCGATCCCCAGCGGTACGACTTCTCGCGGGTGGGCCGCCTGAAGTTCAACACGAAGCTCGGAGTGGACGTCCCGCTGGACCGGCGGACCCTCACCTCGGACGATTTCATCCTCGTCCTCAAGCACTTTCTGAAGCTGAGGAACAACCCGACCGACATTGACGACATCGACCACCTCGGAAACCGGCGCGTTCGCTCGGTCGGGGAGCTGCTGGAGAACCAGTTCCGGATCGGCTTGGTGAGGATGGAACGGGCGATCAAGGAGAAGATGTCGGTCTTCCAGGAGATGACCACCGCGATGCCGCACGACCTGATCAACGCCAAGCCCGTCATGGCGGCGATCCAGGAGTTCTTCGGCTCCTCGCAGCTCTCCCAGTTCATGGACCAGACCAACCCGCTGTCCGAGGTGACGCACAAGCGCCGGCTGTCGGCCCTCGGTCCAGGGGGGCTGTCGCGGGAGCGTGCCGGATTCGAAGTGCGCGATGTCCATCCGACCCATTACGGCCGGATCTGCCCGATCGAAACGCCGGAGGGGCCAAACATCGGCCTGATCTCATCGCTCTCCTGCTACGCCCGGATCAACGACTTCGGCTTCATCGAGTCCCCCTACAAGAAGGTCGAAAACGGGCGAGTGGTCGATCACTACCGGGCGACCAACCCGGCCGGCACCTCCTTCTATCTCGGCCAGATCATGGACGAGGCGACGCTGCGGGCGGGGAACGAGCGGCTGGCGGGCGAGGGAGGCGGCCGGCCGGCCCAGGTGGAGCCCTATTCGTTCTACCTGACGGCGTGGGAGGAGGACCGCGTGGCCATCGCTCAGGCCAACGCCCAGCTCGACCAGAACGGCTACTTCATCAACGAGCGCGTCAACGCGCGAATCCACGGCGAGTTCAAGCTGGTCCCCCGCAACGAGATCCAGTACATCGACGTCTCTCCCAAGCAGCTCGTCTCGGTGGCCGCCTCGCTCATCCCCTTTCTCGAGAACGACGACGCCAACCGCGCGCTGATGGGCTCCAACATGCAGCGTCAGGCCGTCCCGCTGCTCCGGCCCGAGGCCCCCCTGGTGGGCACGGGCATGGAGGCGATCACGGCGAGGGATTCCGGCGCCGTGGTGGTCTGCCAGAGGGCCGGGATCGTGGACCTCGTCGACGCCACGCGGATCATCGTCCGGGTCGGTGGCGACGGTGAGGAAGGGGAGCCGGCGACGGCGGATTTCGGCGCTGACATCTATACGCTGACGAAGTTCCGCCGCTCGAACCAGAATACCTGCATCAACCAGAGGCCGGTCGTGCAGGTTGGCCAGAAGGTGGCCAAGGGACACGTGCTGGCCGACGGCCCCTGCACCGAGGCCGGAGAGCTCGCGCTCGGGCGCAACGTGCTGGTCGCCTTCATGCCCTGGCGAGGCTACAACTTCGAGGACGCGATCCTCGTCTCCGAGAAGCTGGTCAAGGAGGACTCCTTCACGTCGATCCACATCGAGGAGTTCGAGATCGAGGCGCGCGACACGAAGCTCGGGCCGGAGGAGATCACCCGGGACATCCCAAACGTCAGCGAGGAGTTCCTCAAGGACCTGGACGAATCCGGCATCATCCGGATCGGCGCTCACGTCAAGCCGGGCGATATCCTCGTGGGCAAGGTCACCCCCAAGGGGGAGACCCAGCTCACCCCCGAGGAGAAGCTGCTCCGGGCGATCTTCGGCGAGAAGTCGAGCGACGTGCGGGACGCCTCGCTCACGACCCCGCCCGGCATCGACGGGATGGTCGTGGACGTGAAGATCTTCTGCCGCAAGGGGGTCGAGAAGGACTCGCGCGCGGAGCAGATCGAGGGCGAGACGATCGCCCGCATGGAGAAGAACCTCAACGACGAGATCCGCATCCTCCGCGAGGAGAACCGGAAGAGGATCACCGAGCTGCTCGACGGGGAGAAGATCGTCTCTCCTCTCCGGGAGAGAAAGACCCGCCGGCTGATCCTCGAGGAGGGGACCACGCTCGTCAGGGCCGTGATGGCGCAGCTTTCCACGGAGGACCTGCTGCGCTGCGAGATCCGGCCGAAGAAGACCGAGAAGACCGACGAGATCCGCAAGATCGAGGAGCGAACGGAGAAGAAGATCCTGATCCTCAAGAAGTTCCACGACGCGAAGATCGCCCAGATGAAGAAGGGGGACGAGCTTGCCCCGGGCGTGATCAAGATGGTCAAGGCCTTCGTCGCCATGAAACGCAAGCTGTCGGTCGGGGACAAGATGGCCGGCCGGCACGGAAACAAGGGAGTGATCGCAAAGATCCTTCCCGAGGAGGACATGCCGCACCTGCCGGACGGCACACCGGTGGAGGTGGTGCTCAACCCGCTCGGAGTCCCCTCCCGCATGAACGTCGGGCAGATCCTCGAGACGCACCTGGGCTGGGCCGCGAGGGCGCTGGGGCTCTGGTTCTCGACCCCGGTCTTCGACGGGGCCACCGAAAACGAGATCAAGAAGGAGCTCGAACGCGCCGGGCTGCCCCTGTCCGGCAAGACCGTCCTCTACGACGGGAGAACCGGAGAACGCTTCGAGCAGCAGGTCGCCGTCGGCTACATCTACCTCATGAAGCTCTCACACCTGGTGGACGACAAGATCCACGCGCGCTCCATAGGCCCCTACTCCCTCATCACCCAGCAGCCGC
>QHYA01000019.1 GCA_003223995.1 Acidobacteriota bacterium
AATCGCGTCCGCCAGGCGAGCATCACGAGAGAGATCATCGAGGTTGTCAGCGGCGCCGAGGCGCTGGCCGAGAGCCTCTGACGCGCGATAGCGCGGGACGCGGGAGGAGACCGCTGTGACAAGGAAAGGAAAGGTCGTCCAGGTGATCGGGCCGGTGCTCGATGTGGAGTTCGGGGAGGGGGAGCTTCCCGCGATCCACAATGCCCTGAGGGTCCAGGCAGACAGCAAGGCCTGGGGGGTCGAGATCGATGTCACCGCCGAGGTGGCTCAGCATCTCGGGGAGAACCGCGTGCGCGCCGTCGCGATGGAACCGACGGACGGCATGGTCCGCGGCATGCCGGTCGAAGACACGGGCGGTCCGATACAGGTTCCGGTGGGCCGCGGCACGCTGGGGCGGGTGATGAATGTCCTCGGCAAGCCCGTGGACAAGCTCGGAGCCATCCCGGCGGCAGAATCCTGGCCCATTCACCGCCCGGCCCCCTCGTTCCTGGAGCAGTCCACCAAGACGGAGATGTTCGAGACGGGTATCAAGGTGATCGATCTGCTCGAGCCCTACACGCGGGGGGGGAAGACCGGGCTGTTCGGCGGAGCGGGCGTCGGAAAGACCGTGCTCATCATGGAGCTGATCAACAACGTCGCTCTCAAGCACGGCGGTCTGTCGGTCTTCGGCGGCGTCGGAGAGCGCACGCGCGAGGGGAACGACCTCTGGCTCGACATGCGCGAGTCGAACGTGATCGTCTGGCCGCCGCACGAGCCGCCGCCGCCGCTGGAGGAGCTGAACAGGAAATCAAAGGTCGCTCTGATCTACGGACAGATGACCGAGCCGCCAGGGGCCAGGCTGCGAGTGGGCCTGACCGGACTGACGGTGGCCGAGTACTTCCGCGACAAGGAAGGCCAGGACGTGCTGCTGTTCATCGACAACATCTTCCGGTTCACCCAGGCCGGATCGGAAGTCTCGGCCCTTCTCGGGCGCATGCCCAGCGTCGTGGGCTACCAGCCGACGCTCGCGACCGAGATGGGTGAGCTGCAGGAGAGGATCACCTCGACCACCCGAGGCTCGATCACCTCCGTGCAGGCCATCTATGTGCCGGCCGACGACATCACCGATCCGGCGCCGGCGACGACCTTCGCGCACCTGGACGCGGTGACGATCCTGTCGCGGTCAATCGCGGAGCTGGGGCTCTACCCGGCCGTGGACCCGCTCTCTTCCACCTCCCGCATCCTCGACCCCAGGGTCGTTGGCGAGGATCACTACCGGACCGCTCGCGACGTCCAGAGTGTCCTGCAGCGCTACAAGGACTTGCAGGACATCATCGCGATCCTCGGCATCGACGAGCTGTCAGAGGAAGACAAGACGATCGTCGCCCGGGCGAGGAAGATCCAGCGCTTTCTCTCCCAACCGATGTTCGTCGCGGAGCAGTTCACCGGCCGCGAGGGACGGTACGTGGCGCTGAAGGACACGATCCGCGGCTTCCGCGGGATCGTGGACGGGCGGTACGACGAGCTGCCCGAGCAGGCGTTCTATATGGTCGGCCTGATCGATGAGGTCGTGGAGAGGGCCGAGAAGATGAAAGCCGCCGCCTGATGCTTCCAGAGAAACTCACGCTCGAGATCGTCACGCCCGAGAGGCGGGTGCTGACGGAAACAGTGGACGAGGTCGTGCTGCCGGGCCGGCTGGGATACCTGGGGGTCCTGCCGGGCCACGCGCCGCTGCTGACGGCGCTGTCCATCGGCGAGCTGGAGTACCGGCAGGGGAGCGTGAAGCGCTACCTCGCGATCGCCTGGGGATTCGCGGAGGTGCTCCCGTCGCGGATCATCGTCCTCGCCGAGACGGCCGAGCGGGCAGAGGAAATCGACGTGGACAGGGCTCGGCGGAAGAAGGCGGAGATCGAGGCGAGGATGAAGAGCCCCGATCCATATTTCGACCTGGACAAGGCGACGATCGCCACGGAGAAGGAGGTCATCCGGATCCACGTCGCCCGCAAAAGTGCCGGATAGCCTGGTGGAGAGACTCTCCAGGGGCCGGGAGGCCTTTCCGCCGGACCGCGTCGTGTAGCCGTCCATGCCGCACCCGCCCTTGCTGTCGATCGTCATTCCCGCCTTCAACGAGGAAATCCGCCTCCCCTCCACGCTCTCGAGCATCGGGAGCTATCTGGCGGCGAAGGGGCTCGACGCGGAGATCATCGTCGTCGACGACGGGAGCACGGATGGCACGGTTCGGATCGTCGAACAGGCCAGGCAGGGCGGTTTGGGGAGGGCGCGCGTTGAGGGGCCGGGTACGCCCACGACCGAGGGAGTCCGCTTCGATCCGGAGCGCATCCGTCTCGTCCGGAATCCGGAGAATCGCGGCAAGGGCTACAGCATCCGACACGGGATGTTCGAGGCGCGTGGCACCTGGGTGCTGTTCACAGACGCGGACCTGTCCACGCCAATAGAGGACTTCGAAAAGCTCCACGACTCCGCCCGGGAGGGGGATCATGACATCGTGATCGGCTCGCGCGCCTTGCCGGAGTCGAGGATCGAGCTGTACCAGCCCCTCTACCGGGTCCTCATGGGCCAGACCTTCAACCGCATCGTCCGCTGGATCGCCGGCCTGCCTTTTCGCGATACCCAGTGCGGCTTCAAGCTGATGGGCCGCGAGCGGGTCCGACCCCTCTTCGAGCGGATGGTGGTCGATCGCTTCGCCTTCGACGTGGAGCTTCTCTTCCTCGCCCGCCACGCGGGCCTCTCGATCGCGGAGGTTCCAGTGACCTGGCGCAATTCTCCTGTCTCGAAGGTCGGCCTGCTGCGCGACCCGCTGAACATGCTCAGCGACACTTGGCGCATCCGCCGCCGCTTCCAGCGTGGAGACTACCGCAAGGCAGCGGTCGGAAAGGAAAGGCTAGTTCCTTGACGAAGCCGATACTGGCGGCGGAGAAGAAGGTCCTCTCCCACTCGAAGGCTGTCGCCCTCCGCCGGAGAGCGCGGGCGTCGGGACGGAAAGTCGTCTTCACGAACGGCTGCTTCGACCTGCTGCACGCAGGGCACGTCGCCTACCTCGAGCGGGCTCGCAGGCACGGTGATCTTCTGATCGTCGGGATCAACAGCGACGCTTCGGTGCGAAGGATCAAGGGGAAGGGGAGGCCTCTGCAGGCTGAAAAGGATCGGTCCCTCGTCCTGGCGGCGCTGGCGTCCGTGGATGCTGTGGTCGTCTTCGATGGGGACACGCCGATAAAACTGATCAGGACGCTGTCGCCCGACGTTCTTGCGAAGGGCGCGGACTGGGCCGCAGACGAGATCGTTGGCCGCGAGGAGGTGCTCGCTGCGGGAGGCCGCGTGGTCCGCGTCCCGTTGCGACCCGGAGCCTCGACCTCTTCTATAATCAAAAAGGTTGTCAGATCGAACCGCTCTCCAGACCGCAATCCCCCTCGTTGAGGAGGTCTTCGGACCGCTGCTGCGGAGCCGGCCCTTCGAGCGTCTCCTCGCCGCCGCCCGCGGCGAAGAGCCCTCGCTCACACTGGCGGGGCTGACCGAGTCCTCGAAGGCCCTTTTCCTCGTTCTTCTGCAACGGGAGCTGGTGCGTCCGGTCCTTGTCGTCACTCCGGACGAGCACGCCCTCGAAGACTGGCGGCGGGACCTCGCTGCATTCTCCGAGCTGCTCGATCCGGACGGTCGGCTCGGTCGGCTCGCACGATTTCCTTCCCTCGATGCAGACCCCTACCTCGGCCTGCCGCCTCACTTCCGGTCTCCTGCGAACGCGTCGCCACGCTGCATGCCATCGCGGAGAACCGGGTCTCCTTCGTCGTGGCGCCCGCACGCGCTCTGATCAACCCCCTGCCGACCCCCAGTTCTTTCGCCGGCCGTGCGCTGCGGATCGAAAGGGGCGGCTCGCTCCCTCTCGAGCCCTTCCTGGAGCGGCTGGTCGATCTCGGCTACCGCTGCGTCGATGTCGTTGGCTCGGTAGGGGAGTGGGCTCGTCGGGGCGGCATTCTGGACATCTTCCCCTGCGCGGAGGAGTCCCCAGTGCGCATCGAGCTGTCCGGGGATGTGGTCGAGTCGCTCCGGAGGTTCGATCCCGACAGCCAGCGCTCGGTCGCGCCGGCGGACTCGGTCGTCGTGCTCCCTGTCAAGGAGGCGCCGATGAACGCGCCGGCGCGCCGGCGCCTCGCCCAGGCCGTCTCGGCGATCGTCGCACGCAGCCGCTTCGCCGGCAGCGGCGAGGGGGCCGCGGCCGAGGTGTCCCACGGCCGCTGGGTCGCCCTGCTCTCTGGTGAGGAATTCCGGGGAATCGAAGGCTGCTCCGGCCTTTCACTGGAGGAGAACTCGGACCTGTTCGATTACCTGATCAGCGCCGGCGAGCCCCTGATCGTCCTCGACGAGCCGGACCGGACTCAGGAGGAGCTCGACGCCAGTTATGCGGAGCTGGCAAGCTCGCGAGAGGAGACGGGCGGACCCCTCCCGCGCCCCGAGGAGCTGTTTCTCGAGCCGCGTCGGCTGAGCAGGTCGCTGGCCCGCTCGCGGATCCGGCTCGAGCAGCTTCGCGTGGGGGAGAGTCTGGATGATGTCGCGGTCCTCTGCCAGCCCGCGCGCAATTATGCCGGCCGCGTGCCTGAATGGCGGCGCGACATCCAGCAGTTTCGATCAGCAGACCGGCGCGTCGTCCTCCTGCTGAACACCCCCGGCACGATCGACAGGACGGCCGAACTTCTTGCGGAGGCAGAGATCCCCTACACGGTCATGCCCGGGGCGCCGGGGGGGAAGACATCGGTGGGCGCACCGGTCTTCCTCATGCAGGGCCACCTCAACCACGGCTTCGTGCTGCCCGAGATCGGCATCGTCCTGCTCGCGGAGCGCGAACTGTACGGCGAGGAGCCGCGCCCGCAGACCCGCAAGCGCCGCCGGGGCGCTTCATTCGTCTCGGACTTCAGGGACCTCCGCGTGGGCGACTACGTCGTCCACGTGGACCACGGCATCGGCCGCTACGAAGGCCTCCACCGGATGGGGGGCGCCGCCTCTCACCGCGACTTCATGCTGGTCACCTACAGGGACGGAGACAAGCTCTACGTCCCGATCGACCGGCTCGACCTGGTCCAGAAGTACAGCGCCCCCGGCGGAGCGCGGCCGACCCCGGACAAGCTCGGAGGGACGGGCTGGGAGAAGCGCCGGCACAAGGTCAAGAAGGCCGTGAAGGAGATCGCGGAAGATCTCCTCAGGCTGTACGCGCGCCGGAAAGCAGTTCAGGGCCAGGCTTTCTCTCCCGACACGCCCTGGCAGAAGGAGTTCGAGGATGCCTTTCCTTACACGCTCACCCCCGACCAGGAAAGGGCGATCAGGGAAGTGAAGGCGGACATGGAAGTCCCCCGGACGATGGAGCGGCTGCTGTGCGGGGACGTCGGCTTCGGAAAGACCGAGATCGCCATGAGGGCGGCGTTCAAGGCCGTCCAGGACGGGCTTCAGGTCGCGGTCCTGACGCCGACGACGGTGCTGGCCTTCCAGCACCTGAACACCTTCCGCGAACGGTTTGCCGCCTTCCCGGTGACGGTCGAAATGCTCTCGCGCTTCCGTTCTCCGGCCGAACAGAAGGAGATCATCGAGCGCGTCAAGGCCGGGGGGGTCGACATCGTCATCGGCACGCACCGGCTGCTGTCGAAGGACATCTCCTTTCGCAGGCTCGGACTGCTCGTGCTGGACGAGGAGCAGCGATTCGGCGTCGCCCAGAAGGAGCGGCTGAAGAGGATCGCCGAGGGGGTGGATACCCTCGCGATGACTGCGACGCCGATCCCGCGCACGCTCCAGATGTCCCTCGCCGGCGTGCGGGACATGTCCATGATCGAGACGCCTCCGCTGAACCGGCTGTCTGTCCAGACCAACCTCGTCCCCTACAAGCGAGGCCTTATCGCGGCGGCCATCCGGAATGAGATGAGGCGCGGAGGGCAGGTTTACTTCGTCCACAACCGCGTCGAGACGGTTCACGCCATCGCCGCTCGCATCCAGGAATTCGTTCCCGAGGCGCGGGTCGCCGTGGCCCACGGACAGATGGCCCGCGAGAGCCTGGAAAGCGTGATGCTGCGGTTCATGAAGGGAGAGTTCGATCTCCTTTGCTCGACGACGATCATCGAGAACGGCCTGGACATCCCGAGAGTGAACACGCTGTTCGTCAACCGCGCCGACCGCTTCGGACTGGCGCAGCTCTACCAGCTTCGCGGACGCATCGGACGCTCCGATGTGCGGGCCTACGCCTACTTCATCATTCCGGGCCGCAGCGCGATCTCGCCACTCGCGCGGCGGCGACTTCTGGCGCTGCAGGATTTCTCGGAGCTGGGGTCGGGCTTCCGGCTTGCGGCGATGGACCTGGAGATCCGCGGAGGCGGGGAGTTTCTCGGAGCGCGCCAGCACGGCCATATCGCCGACATCGGCTTCGACCTCTACGTGCAGATGCTCGAGCGCGCCGTGAAAGAAGCGCAGGGGGAGCGGGTCGAAGAGCCGGTCTCGGCTCAGGTCAACCTCGGCGTCGATATCCGGCTCCCCGAGTCCTACGTTCCCGAGCCCTCCTTGCGGCTCGCCTTTTACAAGAGGGTCTCGACGGCGGAGGACGAGTCGGAGCTGGCCGCCATCCGGGCCGAGCTGGAGGACCGCTTCGGCGAGCTGCCGAAGAGCGGGGACAATCTTCTGAGGCTCGCCGCGTTGCGACTGGTCGCCATTTCCATCGGCGCGAAGAGCGTCGATTACACCGAAGGCAAGGTCGCTGTCCAGTTCGCCGAGCCCCCGAAGCTAGCCCCGGATCGGGTCGTTAGGTTCGTCCAGAAGACACACGGCGCGACGCTCACGCCGGCCGGGGTCCTTCGAGTCATCCCACCCGCGGTCCCCGACCGCATCGAAGCCGCCCGCGCGGTCCTCACCGCCCTCGCCGCTCATGCGGCGTGACGGGCCGGCTGCCTGTGCGCCGGTGTTAGGCGTTAGCGCTGAGGCAAAGGTCCTATTTCTCGTCCCGGATCGCGCTCTTCACCTTGACCATGAGCTCGGGCGTCGCCTGTCGTATCCCATGCTGCTTCGCGTGTTCCATCGCGTTCTTCAGGACTTCTTCTTCGGTCTTGCCGCGGACCACATGGGTGCACCCGGAGGACGGATCAACCTTCGCGCACTCGATTACCTTACCCATGGCAGATGCTCCTCTTCGAGCCAGCGGCTCGAGGTTAGTAACTTGTCGTCGAGCTGCTTGACGGCCCAACCCTACTCTCTGTTCGGAGGCATCGGCTCGATAGCCTCAAGTAACTTCTTCAGTTCCAGTTCCAGAAACTGGCCGACCGCGGTCCCTCGAACGCGGCCTTCCCTGTCACAACCGATGACATATGCGGTCTTCTCGTCGGCGGCGCCGACGCGCTGACGCCACGCGTCGTTCTCACTGTAAACCAGGAGTGTTTGGCGCTGAAGGTTCACCGGATAACTGCTCCGCATGCGGCGTTCCACCATACCTCGGAAGAGCCGCGGAACTCCCTCAAGCATTCTGACGTCGTAGCAATACACGCCTGACCCATCTGGCCTGGCCGCAGCCGCGGACCGACAACGTTCCACCCACGCCCGACTGATCTCGGCGGCGGCTTTACTAAACCCAATAATAAGCACTGCAGGGTGGCCTCGCGCGTCACGGGGTAGAGCCGCCAAATCACCACTCAGTGCCTTCACTTCTAGCGGAGGCAGTTCGACGCCGGACACCAACTTGGATGCGTCGGCTGCCACAAGGGGCTGGCCGAGTGAGGCGAGTGCGAAGAGCAGCGGCCACTGCGCACGGAAACGACGAGACCTCTGGGTTGTCATTGGCCATCCTGCGACCCTTGTCACCGCGAGATTTTCGCGGCCGTCCTTCGGGTCCGTCGAACGCTCCCCCTCACCTGCGGCCTGCGGCGGGCGAATGCCCCCGTTGAAAATACCCCGGATCCGACTCGCCGTCAGGTGCAGCGGGTCGTTATGCGGCTTCGTTCCCAACCCGCGTTTTCCGTCACGACGGTGGTCCTTCAACAAGTGCCACGGCCTTGGTGAGTGTGGCGATGTTTCGTGCCGTGCCCGTTCGTTCAAGCGCGCGGTCGACTGCGGCCCAAATCGGACTCTTCGCGACGCCGTTTGCACACCAGAGGTACGCAACACGGCTGCCGAGAGCGAGCGCCTCGGGCGCCCACCGTTCCTTGAGGAGCGGCTTCAGCCGCCCGAGGTCCGAAGGGACTTGGGGGACGAGGACAAGCAAGTGCGAGGGATTGGTCGCGACGTGGGACAGAGGGTTATCGCGGACCGCCGTCGCGACTTCGTCCGCGGAGAGAATAATCACGGGGCAGGCGAATCCAAGTTTCGAAGCGAGCGCCTTCTCGATACGAGCGCGCACGTCGCCGGGCCGCTTGGTAGGCACCGAGAAGACAACGTTGCCACTGTTGAGCAATGTTCGCACGTCACGGAATCCGAGACCTTCAAACAAAGCACGAATGTCCGCCATCGCCACGCGTCTCGCAGTTCCCGCGTTGTTGACGCCGCGAAGCAATGCCACGTACGCAACGGGCCTCCGGCCCATCATCTTTCCCTCACGTTGTTGCCTGGACCAATCCTCCTTCTCGGATGTCCGCGTGACCCGCGGGCCGAGCGTGTTAGACGCGCCGTACGCTAAGTCTTCACTTTCTCGATTTTCTTCCCGCGACCAGCCCGCAGGCTGGTCCGCGCAGCCTCGACACGCTTGAGAAACCGAGGATCATTCTGGAGCCGGTAGTCGAACCAGTCATCCTCGGACTCGAACCCGATCAGAACCCCTGCGGGCCTGCCGTGCCGAGTGATCACCACCTCTTCCTTCTCGGCCAGTCGCAAGAAACGGGACAAGTCGTCCTTGACCTCGGACAATGCGACTTTCTTCATGACCGTTCACCTACCTCTTCCAACCAGCGGGCGGCGTCGGAGTTGAGGACAATCGCGAGGACTTGAACCATCCGGCCCTCGACATCGTAGAAAACTCGGACTTCCCCGACCCTGAGCCGATACTGCGGC
>QHYA01000295.1 GCA_003223995.1 Acidobacteriota bacterium
GCTTCACGACTCCCGAAGAGAAGATGAGGCGGAACAGCAGCAGCCGCACGAGGAGCTGGACGAGGCGCGGGGGCTCCCTCGACAGGGCGAGACCGCAGCGCAGCCCGAGGGGAGCGGCGAGGATGGCAAGGAAGCCCGTCTCCAGCAGGAGGTTGTCCCACTGAAAGCCCAGGAACTCCCGGCAGACGATGGTCAACGAAAGATAGAACAGCCAGAGCAGGAACAGACAGGGAGCGGGAGCCACGCCGAGGATCACGAGCACGGACAGGAATGCTCCCCCTCCGCACAGGATGTTCAGGAAGGCGTCGCTGGGGTCCAGCCAGCAGAGGGTGGGGTAGAACCAGTAGCGCTCCCCACCTGTCTGCGAGCGGACGGAATCGAGGAACCGGGCGGCAGGAAGGATGCCGTCGCTTCCCGCAAGCCCATCGATCTGAAGCCACAGAGACAGGAAGGCCGCCAGGTAGACGATCCCCACGAGCCGGAGAAACAGGCCGGAGGAGATCGTGTAGCGTGGCTTCTCGACGCTGCGACCCCAGATGAGCCGGGTCAGCAGGGAGAAGAATGGGCGATGACCAGCGACAGCCTCGTAAACCCTTTCCGTGAAGAGTGCAGCGCCTGGAACGTGCTCGTACGCCCAGAGCGGGAAGCCTCTTCGGGGACCATGCGCCAGAGCGCGAAAGACTCCCTCGGCTCCGGAAAAGACCGAACCGTCCGTCTCGATGAGCTGGACGGAGCGGTCGAAATCCTCCGGCGGTATCTCGGGGAAGCGCACCGCCGCCTCCTGAGAGGGGGCGTAATCGACCGCCTCCCGTGTCATCTCCTTCCAGCGTGCTATCCAGAGCCGGCAGAAGCCGCAGTCCCCGTCATAGATGAGCAACGGCTTGCGAGGCGGAGCGGCGAGGCGGGTTCGGTCCGAGGAGGCGTCCATGTTCGTGTGGAAATCCTATCGGAAATGGGGCTCCCGTCATCAGCCTGCTCCCGCCTGCCGCCTCGGAACTGCGACCTGCTGGTAGGATGGCCTCTCATGACGGGCAGGACATGAGCGCGGCCGGCAAGGCGAGGGTTCGCTACCGCTTCGGCAACTTCATGCTCTCGCCGGCGAGGCGCGTCCTGCTACGCTCGGGCAATGAAGTCCCCCTCATCCCCCGCTACTTCGAGCTGCTTCTCATGCTCGTCGAGCGCCGCCAGGAAGCCGTCCACCGGAGCGAGATCTTCGAGAGCGTCTGGAGCGATGTCGTTGTTTCGGACGGGGCCCTGAGCCAGGCGATCCGGACCTTGAGGCGGACTCTGGGGGACGACTCGCGCAACCCCGCCTACATCCGCACGGTCTCCCGCCACGGATATCGATTCATCTTCCCCGAGGTTTGTGTGGAGCCCGACGAGCCGGAGAGGGTGAACGCACCCTTCTCACCCGAAAGCGCGTCGGTACCGGCGGAGAGCATTCAGGCTCCTCCCGAGAGCCTTCGCGTGTCACCGGAGATCATCGACGACCTCGCTGAAAAGGCCCTCCGGCGTCTGCTGCGGCCGGGGGAGGACGCAAGCGAGGAAGAGGAGCACGAGAGGCGCGAGGCCGCGGAGACGCTCCACAGCATTGGCACCGCCGAGGCGCTGAGACTGTTGAACGGGCAACCAGGTCATGAGAGGGCTCGGGCGCTATTGCGGGACACCCGCTGGGAAGCCCCTGGGGCCGGCCCTGTTCCCCTGCTGGGACACCCGGGCGGCTTCGGAAGCTTTCGGGCGCTGGTTGCCATCCGGCTGAAGCGAGCATCAAGGCTCGCGGGGAGCCGCTGGGCCGCGGCCTCATGCGGAGGCGCGGCGGCAGGGGTCTGTGCCGGCCTGCTCGGTGGTTTCGTCCTTCGCCTCTGCCCCGGCTCCGACCTTCCCGCGACGCGCTCTGGGAGGAGGCGCCATCGGGGCGACGGCCCACCTGCTGGGCCGCTGGACCCTGGAAGGGCTCTTCGGTCACGATCTGTCCCCCGTCGGAGGGGGCTTCGAAGGCCTCCTGATCGGAGGAGCAGCGGGTCTGGGCTACGCTCTCTCGACCCCGAGACCCGCGGGAGGGGGCATGGCTTCCCCCCGCGGCTGGGCCAGGCTCTCGACAGCCGCTGTCACGGGCCTCTGCTGTTCGGCTGCTTGCGTGGTGCTTTCCTTGACCGGAAGCAAGCTCGGAGGGGTGAGCCTGGACTACATGGCTCGGTCCTTCCAGGGCTCCCACGTCGGGCTGGCGCCGCTCGCCCGCCTCTTCGGGGAGAGGGATCTGGGGCCGCTTACACGCTCCGTCCTCGGCGCCTACGAAGGACTGTTTTTCGGCTTCGGCCTGGCTTTTGGCCTCACACGCCGGCCCCGCTGACGGACTCCTCACACTCTGCTCATCTCCCGCTCATGACTTTCGGCCGGGCTCGAAGCATGTTCCCGTGCGTCCGGGCTCGACCTCGACATGGAACGGCCGGCCGCGACGAGGCTCGCGGGGTTGCAGATCGTTCAAACGGCTAACGAGCTGCTTTGCGGAGGGTTCATGCAGGATATCTGGTTCAGGCCTTGGGGGTGGACATACAGACCAACGTCTTGGCAAGGGGTTATCGTTATTCTGCTCGCTATTGCGTTCTGCACACAGGTCTTCATGGCGATAGACCGGCATTCGCATTCAGCGAGCGACACGCTCTATGGCGTGTTTCCGTACTTCGCATGCACTTTTCTGCTGCTCAATTGGCTGGCATCGAACACGAGCAGGGCATTACCGTCTGCGGCTGTTGATACACGGCACCCTGAGAACGACGCAAGCGCCGCGCCGCGCGGCTCGACCCATCGCTGAGCGCGCGGGCGATGAGGAGATCCAATCCATGCGGAGAAGAACCGAAGCCGCAATCCTGACAGGTGCCCTGGCGGCGCTCACAGCGTGCGGAATGCCAGACCCCGACACACCTCTCGCATCGGCAGCGGCCCGGGGGCGCGCACAAGATGGCCGGGCCCTTCTGGCCCAGGGCGCCGATCCGAATCAGAAAAACCGCAATGGCCTGCCCCCCCTGGTCTGGGCCGCTCGTCTCGGGCACGTGGAGGCCGTGAAGGCCTTGCTGGAAGGCGGGGCAGATCAGAACCTGCGGGACTCCTTCGTCAACGGCTGGACGGCCATGATGCACGCCGTCCACAAGGGACAGAAGGAGACAGTGAGGGCGCTGCTGGATTGGGGAGCGGATGTCAACGCGAGAACGGACAACGGCGTCAGCGCTCTGATGCTCGCAACTTGCGAAGAAGACAACCACATCGTTCGCATGCTTCCCGACAGGGGCGCACACCCGCGTGGGGAGACGAGCGACGGGGGGAGCGCTCTTCTCAACGCCGTCGCCGCGGGACAGACGGCGAACGTGAAGGCCTTGCTCGAGAAGGATCCGGACCTCCGGCTCAAGAACGACATCAAGGGAAGGCTCTCGCTCTGGCTCGCACGGCTGAGAGGCCGGAGCGAGATCGTTTCGCTGCTCGAGATGAGGGACGTATCTCCTTCTCTTCCATCGGGTGCTGGGCGAGACCGGACACTCCCTTGACGGAAGCGGCAGAGCGCGGGGATCTGGAGGCCGCGTGCTCTCTCATCGCCCAGGGGGCTGACGTCAACCTCGAGGACGGTGAAGGGTGGACGCCGCTCATGTGGGCGGCCCTGAAAGGCCACCCGGCTGTGATGAAGGCCCTGCTCGATTCGGGAGCGGAGGTGGACCTGCCGGACGGCGGCGCCAACGGCTGGACAGCCCTGATGTTCGCCCTCCACCACGACCAGCACGAAGCGGTGCGCCTCCTGCTCGACAGCGGGGCTGACGTGAACTTCAAGAACAGGTCCGGGATGACCCCTCTGATGATCGCCACGGGAGACTACGAGACCCAGGGAAGCGCCGAGACGGTCAGGATGCTGATGGAACGGGGAGCCGACCCGCACATGCGGGCCCGCTGGGGCGGCACGGCGCTGACCAACGCCGTTGCATGGAACCGGATCGAGATCGTGAAGGTGCTGCTGGAGAAGGCCCCCGACCTCAAGCTCGGTGACGATCTGGCCGGGCAGATTGCGCTGTTTTTCGCGAGGATGAGAGGAAGCGAGACGCTCCTTGCCCTTCTCGAGAAGACCGGGACGGTAGCGAAAGCGGACGGTTCGGTCCCTCTCCCCTGATCGATCTCAGCCCGAGCTGTAGAGGATCTCGATCCGACGCAGGCGCCAGGCCGCGATCCAGAGCAGCAGTCCCGTCACGACG
>QHYA01000294.1 GCA_003223995.1 Acidobacteriota bacterium
CGCCTCGTCGTCATCACCATGAACAGGCCGTAGCCGTTGACCGATCGCAGCGGCGAGATGGCTGACGTCAGAGCAAGAACGGGCCTCGGCCAGGCGATGCGCTTCCTGAAGCTGCCGGCGAGGTGCACGCTCCCCACGATGAAGA
Organism: Acidobacteriota bacterium; assembly: GCA_003223995.1. Lineage (GTDB taxonomy): Bacteria > Acidobacteriota > Polarisedimenticolia > QHYA01 > QHYA01 > QHYA01. The sequence continues at coordinate 146 of QHYA01000294.1, forward strand.
TCACAATCGACAGCGGGGCGATGATCCACACCGGCCAGCGCGGCGCCGCCGCCGCCCCCTCACCCCTCGATCCAGGCCTCCGCACGACTGCCCACCCCGCCGCGAGCTTTTCTTTCCATCGCCCCGGCCAGGCGCTGTCGTCGAGAAGAGGCACGCACAGGACGATGGTGAGCCAGTTGAAGAAGGCGTAA
>QHYA01000291.1 GCA_003223995.1 Acidobacteriota bacterium
CGATCTGCCTGAGACGGGACCGGGCCTCAGCGAGCCGTGCGGTCGCCCTGGCCATTTGGGCGGCGCTAGCGCTCGCCGTCCTCGGCAAGGTGCTCCTGCACCCGACCATCCGCGTCTATGGCTTCGTTCACGCGATGCCTGCCTCGACCCTGCTCGGCGCTTGTCTGCTGGACGCGGTTCCCGCCGCACTGCGAAGGGTCCGTGCGAATGGAGATGTGTTCTGTTCGATCATGGCGGTCCTGCTGGCCGCAGGCGTCTTTTCCCACCTGCGCTGGTCGGCCGAGCACTACTCCAGAAAGACGTGGGCCCTGGGTGAGGGGGGCGACGCGATTCTCACGTACCCCCCCGAGACAGACCCCCGCGGGGCCGCCCTGGCCCTCCTGCAAAAGGAGTTATCCTCTCGCCTCGCTCCCGGAAAGACCTTCCTCATGATGCCCGAGGGGATCCTCGTGAACTACCTGATGCGACGCGAGAACGGTTGCCGCTGGATGGCCTTCACTCCTTACGACGTCGTCTCGGCGGGGGGCGAGACCGCGATGGTCGAGGACCTCCGCAGCGCCCGTCCCGACCTCATCGTCCTCGTCCACCGTCCCATGGACGAATACCGCCTTCCCCTCTTCGGATCGCCGGGCAACGGCGCCGAACTCATGCGCTGGGTGAACGAGTCCTACAGAACGGTCAAGACGATCGGAGCGACTCCCAACACCGGCCCGGCCTTCGGGATCGTGATCCTGGAGCGGACAGAACAGCCGGCCGTCGCCGGCCGCTGACGGCGGCGGGTGTTGGAGGATCGCTTCCCATGAAGGCAGGAAATCGGCTGCGCGATCTGACCGTCTGGACGAGCACCCCGCGCCTCGCGGCCTTCCTCACCGTCCTGCTCGCCGTGGCCTTCCCCACGGTCCTCGCGGGGCGGAACTGCTTCGTTCGTTTCGACTTTGGCGTCTTCGGTTATCCCCTCGTCCACTATGCCCGCGAAAGCTTCTGGCGCGGGGAGCTGCCGCTGTGGAACCCGCTGAGTGAATGCGGCGTCCCGTTCCTCGCGCAGTGGAACACGATGGTCCTCTACCCCTTCTCCCTCGTTTACGACCTCCTGCCGCTTCCCTGGTCGCTCGGTTTTTTCTGCCTCGCGCATCTGGTCCTGGGGGGCGCCGGAATGTACCGGCTGCTGCGGGTGTGGACGGGGGAGCCGTTCGCGGCGGCCTTCGGTGGGACGCTATTCACTTTCAGCGGGGTGATGCTGTCGAGCCTCGTGTGGCCGCACGTCCTCGTCGCCTCCAGCTGGATGCCGTGGCTGTTTCTAGCATGCGGTCGGTCCGTCGAGCAGGGGGGACGGGCGATCATTCCGGCGGTCCTCGCCGGGACGATGCAGATGCTCTCCGGGGTGCCGGAGATCATCCTCCCCACCTGGCTCCTCGCGCTTCTTCTCACCTCCGACCGGGTCGCTTCGGGCGCAGCGACGGCGGCAGCGGCGCTGCGGCGGCTGTCGCTCGTCGTCCTGCTCGTCGCCGGGCTGTCTGCCGCGCAACTGCTTCCTTTTCTTGACCTGCTTTCCCGCTCGCAGCGGGATCCCTCATTCGCGACGGGACGGTGGGCGATGCCAGCTTGGGGCCTCGCCAACCTCGTCGTTCCACTGTACCGCTACGGCGAGACACCGCAAGGGCTTCTCGTTCAGGAAGGGCAGGGCTACATCGCCTCCTACTACTTCGGGGCGGGCGCCCTCGCCCTCGCGCTGGCCGGGATCGCCTTCCGGCGGAACGGCAGGAGGCGGGTCGTTCTTTTATTGGCCATCCCGGCCGTCCTCTGCTTCCTGTTCGCTGCGGGCGAGACCGCTTTCGTCTACCCCGCGGCCCGGCGCCTGTTCCCCCCCTTGGGACTGGGGCGCTATCCGATCAAGAGCCTCTTCCTCGCGGGCTTCCTCGTCCCCGCCCTCGCCGCATTGGGCCTTGAATGCTGCCTGGCGAAAGCCTCCTCGCCGCCCTGGTCGCGCACGAGCCGGGCACGGCTGAGGGATTCGGACGGCTCATGGCCCGCTACGGCATCCTCCTCCTCCCCGTCCTCGATCTGCTCACCCACCAGCCGCGGCTCGTCCCCACGCTCCCCTCGGGCGACCTTGCGCCAGCGGTCGGCTCGCGCGAGCCTTCGCTGCAGCCCCTCCCGCGGTCGGGTCTCTCCCGCGTGTACCTCCCGCCAGAAGTCGAGCGGAGGCTGCTCTACAGCGAGACGCACGGGCTGGAAGAGGACTATCTGTCCAAGCGCCAGGCTCTCTGGTCCAACCTGCACCTGCTGGAGGGAATCCCCAAGACCGGCGGGACCTCGGCACTTGTGGTTCGGGAGGAGGCGGAAGTGAACAGGAGGTTCGCTGCCTCAGGGGGAGCCGCCTCGGGCCTGGCGGACTTCCTCGCCATCTCCCACGTTTTCTCGACTGCGGGGCCGGCCATGTGGATGAAGCGACCGCATCCTCTCCCCTGGGTCAGCGTCGGAGCGGCGCCGGTCTTCACGTCCGGGGAGGAAACGCTGCGGGCCATGGCCGACCCCTCCTTCGACCCGCGCGCAATCGTACACCTATCGCCCGCGGAGCGCCCCATTGTGACAGCATCCGGGCCGGTCCGCGCTCAGGCCACAGTGCGGCGCTTCGCTTCCAGCGAGCGAGAGATCGATGTCGAGGCCGAAGCGACTGCCCTCGTCGTCATCGCGGAGACGTACGACCCTGGGTGGCGTGCGACGGTGGACGGCCGTCCGGTTCCGCTCTGGAAGGCCAACCATGCCTTCCTGACGCTGCAGGTCCCCGCCGGACGCCACACGGTCCGGCTCGCTTACGTGGACGGGCCGTTTCTGGCGGGAGCGGCCCTGTCGGCGTTGTCGCTGGTCGGCTGCGCCGTCATCTGGCTCAGGACGAAACCGCGCGTCCGAACAAGACCGCCAGTCCTTGCGAGCGCGGCATGTCGAGGTCCGTCGTGAGCGCCTCCTCGCCGGAGCGGCTCGTCCCCGAACGCCGCGAGCCTTTGACTCAGGATGGCAGAGCTTCGGCCTTCGACAGGCCGCGAGCCAGCTCCTGGATCCGATCCATCCAGAGCTTCAGCTCGGGCGCGTAGTCGCGCGGGACGCACTCCCCGCAGATCTCTCCCGCCAGACTGCTGATCGACCGGGCGCTGCTGCTCAGGATCGAATGCGAGCGGGCCTCCGGCAGCCTCCCCATCAGATCGCTGAACTCACGCAACCCCGCCGCCAGAGCCGCCAGGATGGCCTCGAAGACCGCTTCCTCCGGGAGCTGCTGCGGGCGATAGAGCAGATCATGGACGGCGTGCAGCTCTCCGATGAAGACCATGGCGGCGCTCTCGGCCCGAGGCAGGATGCGGTCAGTCGGGAGGCTCCCTTCAGCGCACCCTGATGAGATGGACTGAAGCTCCGAGAGCACCAGGTGCAGGTTCGTGCGCACGCGGCCCAGCCGGTCCTCGAAGGCGATGCGGTGGATTTCCTCGATGAGCTGCTCCTGGCGGCGCGAGACGAGCTTCGAGATGATGCAGCCGAAAAGCAGCAGCCCCGCCGCGGCCTCGGCGATCGCGAGAATCCGCAGCGAGCCGACGGGGAGAACGTCGCCGAACCCCAGAGACGTCGCCGTCACGAAGCTGAAGTAGAGGGCCGTGAAGAGGCCTCTCCAGCCCGAGGCCACGGCGGTGCCGCCTTCCGTCAGGCCTGAGGCAAGCCAGATGCCGCCGACCCAGTAGGCCACGCCGAATCCGATCACCATCCACAGCCAGATTCCCAGAAGGGCGCTGAAAGAGCTGTTCGCGACGGCATCCAGGGCGCGCTGCAACCACTCGTCGCGACCCGCGATGAGGAAGCGCTGGGGTGGAAGCGAGGCGATCGGTTTGCCGGCAGTCGCGGCCTCTGCTTTTCCCGCCTTCTGCGCCTCCAGGGGCCTTCCGCTCTCCTTCCAGTCCGCCATGCCGCCCACGTAGTGACGCACGTTCTCGTAGCCCAGCTCCTCCAGCAGGCCCACGGCCTGCGCGCCGAGAGGTCAGGTGGGCCCGCCGCAGTAAACGGTGATGTCCGCCGACAGATCGGGAAGGACCTGCAGGGCTCTCTGGGGGATGTCCGCCACGGGCAGGCTCAGGGAACCGGGAATGCGACCCTGCACGAACGCCTCGGCCGGAAGGACGTTGACGAGGACGAAGGCGGGGTCTCTCATCCGCCGGATGATCTCGTCGCGTGAAGTTTCGTCCATCAGCTCACTGCGTGGCACCGAGCCACCTCTCCAGCCAGCAGGGAAGCCGCCATACCACAGTGCCGGCTATTGCCCCGCCGGCTGACCGGCAGGGAGGATCAGGGGAGCAGGACCTCGATATCCGGACC
>QHYA01000292.1 GCA_003223995.1 Acidobacteriota bacterium
GAGACGGACCAGAACGGGGAATTCGCTCTCTACGACTATTTCGAGAAGCGTCCGCGGAAGAGCGTCGGCGAAGTCGAATTCAAACATCCGCTTTACGAGCGATTCGTGATCGCCGACGTGTACACCCTGACACCGGCGCAAAACCGGAACCACCGGATCGTCATGCGTCAGGGGCGCAGGCTGTCGGGACGGGTCGTCTCTTCCGGGGGCGCTCCGGTCCCGAACGCTCTCGTTGAAGCCGAGTTCGGGAAGGAGAACTGGCAGGACCGGCGAGCGGTCCTGACCGATGCGTCCGGCGCGTTCGCCATCGACGGCCTTTCGAAGGACAGGAACTGCACGCTCCGGATCCGGTCGCTGAAGATCCACGAGAAGGCCCGGCGGATGCTGCTGTTGGACAGGAACATCGAAGATCTGGAGGTGGCGCTCGAACCCATGCGCCTGCCGCCGGACCTCAAGACCGAGTTGTTCCTGGGCATGAAGGTGGCGCCGGTGACAAAGGATCTGGCCGAGGCCTATGATTTGTCTGAAGCGTCGGGCCTTCTGATCCTGGACTCCGGCAGGGATCATGCACGGCTGAATATCGGAGACCTGGAGGAAGGGGATTGCCTGTGGGTCGCGGGACTCGACCTCGAAAAGGTCGGGAGCGTCCGGCAGCTGGCGGCTCTCCTCGTCGATCAGAAGGGGCAGCCGGAGGGCGCCCGCGTCGTCTACAGATTCCGGAGAGTCGAGATGTCGGGGACGAACACCCAGCACCTGCGCCTGACCGACGCCGATTTCGACGAGCTCCATAAGCTTGCGAATCGATGACGGCGGGGGGTCAGTCCCCCGCTCTGACCCGGTAGCCCACCCCTACCACCGTTTCGATCCAGTCGTCCGCGGGCGGCCCCAGCTTCTTCCTGAGCCTTCGCACGTGCACATCCACGGTCCTCGTCTCTCCCGGATACTCGTATCCCCAGACGCGCTGCAGGAGCCGCTCCCGCCTCTGGACCCGCCCACGGTTTCGCAGCAGATCGGCCAGCAGGTCGAATTCCTTCCGCGTCAGCTTGACCTCCCTGCCGTTCACGAGGACCGTTCGCCCTCCGGCTGGGGCAGTTCAAGGTCCCCTTTCGACGAACGCCTCCTCGAGCCGGACGTTTCCAGTGCTTCCTCCACCCGGCTTGAAGCGCTCCACGTCGAGCTGGAACTTGAACTTGACGGCCGGTTGAAAATGGTGCCGCTCCCGAAAAACTTGAAGCGGCGGATGTTCAGCTCGTTCAGTCTTTCGGTGTCGGTCCCCTTGCCGAGGGTGGAATCGAACATGAACGTGTCGGGATCCGTCGTCGAGAGCTGGAGCTGGGTCCGCGTCCCGAGATGGATCTCCCAGTTGTCGGACTTGATGAAGAAGCCCTTGTCGTAGCCGGCCGAAGTCTCGGCCCTCGCAACACCAGTGCCGAGGGCAAGGGTCAGGACGGCCAGAGCGAACGCGAGACGCGTGCGGGTCAGACTCCGGCAGCAGAGCGTCATCTATCCCCCTCCGTCAGGGCATCCTCCGGCTGGCAAACCAGCGTCGCCCCGGATTCTGTTCTTCCTGTAACATCGAGAGATTCTGACGGAGGCGAGTTAACGGGAAGGATCATCCCTGTAAACTCTTCGTGAATTCGTTGAGTTCTCCTCGATTTCCAGTGTTTCCCTCTTGATCGTCCCCGAGATCTCCGCGGAGCTGAGGGGGAGCATCCTGCTGGGCCTTACTGGCGCGGAGGGGGTTGCCATCGAGCCTTCGGGACCGGCGCTGCTGTCGGAGATCGAGGATCTGGCCCACGCTCTCGCCGCGGAACATTTCGGCCGGCCGCCGGGAGAGATCACCGCTCTCGAGCCTGCTCGCCGCCTCTATAAGGCCTTCGGAATCGACCCGACCCGAACGCGCCCGTCCTCCGAGGCGCTTCTGCGGCGCGTGCTTCAGGGGAAGCCGCTTCCACGGATATCGAACGCCGTGGACCTATGCAACCACGGCGCCTTGAGGTTCCTTCTGCCGATCGGCCTCTACGACGCCGGGAAGATCAAAGGAGCAGTGACGCTGAGGCGGGGGCGAGCGGGAGAGTCCTACCCGGGGATCCGCAAGGAAGATGTCCACCTGGAGGGGCGCCCGATCCTCGCCGATGCAGAAGGTCCTTTCGGCAACCCGACCTCGGATTCCCTGCGGACCTGCGTGGACGGGACGACCCGCTCGCTCTGGATGGTGATCTTCGCCCCCTCTGGATATCCCCGGGACCGGCTCGAAGGGCACCTCGCATTCGTGCGCGATGGGATGGCGCGGCATCTGCCAGCCCCGGGAGGCAGTCTCACGACCAGCGGCTTGCTTGTGCCATAGGAACAGCGGAGGAGGGCCTCGACTCCTCGAGGAGCTTCCCGTCTGAATCCATGTCCTTTCTATCGGAAGATGGATGCCCGTGAGGCCGGAACAAGGCCCGCCGGGTCGTCGAGATCGTCGTCCGCGAGTTCCGTTGACGCAGTCCAGGACGCGCACCTCAGTCTGCATCGGGCGGCGAGGAGGCGGGCGGGACCAGCGGCTTGCAAAACGAATCGGCATCGACCATGGAACCGTCCGGCCGGATGGCTCGGAGCGTCAGGCAGGGGCCGTTCACCGAGACATTGACGATCTCGTCCGTCGAGGCGGCCACCGCCGTCCACGGGCAGTCCGTTCTCCAGGGATAGAGGCTGCGTCCCCCGCCGCCGCTGACGATGTAGCGCACGGGTTTCCCCTCCGGCATGAAGTCGAGCACGGGCCGGGACCTCTCGTAGCCGTGATCGTGCCCCGCGAAGACGACATCGATGCCGTAGCGCTCGAAAAGGGGCGAGAAGCTCTCTCGAGCCGCGAAATTGCTGCCATGAACGAGGGAACAGGAATATGGCCCGTCGTGCATGAAGGCGAACTTCCACGGCCGCGCCGATGCGGCAAGGGTCTTCTCGAGCCAGTCGCGCTGGGTGCTGCCCGGGCCGTAATCGGACGTCTCGACATCCAGCGAGATGAACAGCGCCGGGCCGGCCTCGAAGGCGTAATAGCGCTCTGTCCCTCCGGAGGGGAGAAAGAGGTTGTCCAGGTAGGGCTGGGCGGCATTGGTGTAAGACTCGTGGTTTCCGATAGTGGTCATGTCGAACCCACGCCTGAGGAAGTCTCTGTACACGGCGAAATAATGGTCCTGGAACTCCTGGTCCGTCCCGGAGTCATAGGCGAGATCGCCGAGTCGCAAGCCGAGCGTTGCTCCCGTCGCCAGCCAGCGGCTGCGAACGGCCCTCGTAAGCCCGGTGTCCACGCCGGAGTCCCCCACGGCGTTGAACGAGATGCTCTCCGACGCGGAGCCACCCAACGTGCGGAAGACATCTCCGCCCGTCAGGGGCTTGCCGTCCATGGCGACGACGTATCCGTAGAGCGTGTCGGGCTCCAGTCCGCTCAGCTCCACCACGTGCAGGGTAGCGGGAGCCGGCTCCGAAACCACCCGCGGCGAGAGCAGGCCGCCGCCCATCACAGCACCTACTGCGTTGTAGAGGACGCTGCCAACACCGGGGGCGGCCGTCTTCCAGGCGATCGTGACTTCCCCCTCGGCAGGACGTTGAAGGTAGGGGTAACGAGTCAGCTCGATCGGTCCTGTCGCCTGGAGGGTCGCGGTCAGAGTCAGATCCGACGAAAAGAGCGAGCTGTTGTGTCCTTGAAGCGCCAGGACGTTTTCCCCCGGCTTGAGAAACTTCAGGAACGGAGTGATATCGATCCTTTCCAGGGCTCCCGCTTCATGGTCGGACGCGAGGGCGTCATGGGGGACAAAGGTCCCCTGCTCCCCAAGGCCCCGGCGTGCGACCTCGACGCCGTTCAGATAGGCGACGAACCCGTCGTCGTAGTCGACTGTCAACCAGAGATGATCGAGGACCGGAAGCGCTCCGGGCGCGCAGGCGGAGGCGCCGGAGGCGATGGCGGTCCCCTCTCGCAGCAGAGCTCCTGCGAAGAAACGCCGCCGGGCATACACGCTGGAGTACATCCCTCTCATTTCCGACAGCAGCGTGACGTCGTCTCCGTCGCCGTAGCCGAGAGGCGGGACTCCAGATGCCCAGGCGGAGTCGTCGTAACCAGGACCTCTCCAGGCCCCCGGCGAACCGGGAGGCTCCGTAATTCCTCGGAAGAAGCTCCAGAGCTCTCCGTCTCCCATGAGCTGCACCTGCTGGGCGTTGAGCGGGCTGATCGTCAGGAGAAAGACGGCGCTCATCGTCAGGAGAATCGATGATGCGAACCCGCTCTGATTGAACATGCCCAAGGCCCCCTGCGGAGACTTGGGGCTCAGGACATCCCCCCTCACAGACGGTCTCGTTCATCCTGGTACGCTGCCGGCAGAGGGAATGCAAGTCAGGCAGGGCCTCGGCGCGTGGGGAGCGTTTCATTTCCGGGAAAAATCGGCGCAAGCCCGGAGCCTCATGCCATGCGCGCCGGCAGAGCGTAGCGAACCGACCCTCCGCGCGCCTTCTTGTCCGATCTCGTGAACTGCAGGACTCGCCGCGGGTCGATCGCGGGAGGGGTGACGGGAAGACCGAGACGGGCCAGAAGCTCTCTGAGCCGGTCGGCCTGCGGCGCGGAGAAGCGTCCGGCCCGCAGCGCGATGCCGGACTCGACGACCATGCCGATCGCGACGGCCTCTCCGTGGGCGATCCGGTACCCGCTCGCCGACTCGATGGCATGGCCGATCGTGTGGCCGAAGTTGAGCACGTGCCGGTATCCGGACTCCCGCTCGTCGCGCGAGACCGTCCGGGCTTTCAGCGACACAGACTCGGCGATGAGACGGCGCAGCACCGCGGGCCGATGCCGCAGGATGTCCGGAACCCGACGTTCCAGGAAGCGGAAGAGCCCCTCCGACAGACCGGCCGCCATCTTCACCACCTCCGCTAGACCTCGGATGTATTCCCTCTCCGGCAGTGTCCGGAGGAAGCGGAGATCAGCGTAGACGGCTTTCGGGTGATGGAAAGCCCCGATGAGGTTCTTCCCGCAAGGATGGTTGACGCCGACCTTCCCCCCGACCGACGCGTCCACCATGGCGAGAAGCGTCGTGGGAACGGCGATCCAGGGGACCCCTCGTGCGAAGGTCGCAGCCACGAATCCGGCGAGATCGAGGATCGACCCACCGCCCACTGCGAGTAGAACCGCATCCGGCCCGTATCGCGCCCCGAGGAGGCGGTCCTCGATCGCTGCTTTCACCTCACGGGTCTTGCAGGTCTCTCCTGCCCGCAGCGGGATGACCCTGACAGGCGCTCCCCGGCCGCGCAGCAGCCGCTGGAGTGAGGAACCGAAGCTCCGGGCCAGAGTGGAATCGGAGATGATGGCCAGCGGCCGGCCTCGCCAATGACGTGAGAGATCGGAGGAGATCGCGCGGGAAAGGTCCTCTCCGATCCGGATCGCAACCGTCCCGCGCGGGGAGGGAGGAAGGTCCAGCCGGAGCGTCGTGACGGGCATGCTGGCGAGGCCCGCCGCTCCTCTACCGGTCTATCAGGCCGGCCTGACTGGCCTGCCGGGACACCTCGCGCAGGGTCTCCTCGACCAGCCGCCGGTGCGCGTCTCCGTCGAGAGACTGTTTCAGCAGCCTCTCCGAGACCGCCAGCGCCAGGTCCACGGCCATCGTCTGGATCCTCTCAACGGCCGCGCGGGTGTCGTACTCGATCTGGCGGCGCGCTCCCTCCAGGATCTCCTGCTGCTCCTTCCGGGCCCGGTCCAGGATCTCCTGGCGCAGCCGCTCCGCGTCGTGCCGGGCCTGTTCGATGATCGCCGCCGCCTGCCGGCGCGCCTCGGCGATCAGAGCCCGGTGCTGCTCCAGCAGCTTCTCTGCTTCCTCCCGCTCCTGCCGGGCGCGGGCGATCGCCCCGCGGACGCTCTCCTCCCGGACCTGCAGTGCGCGAACGATCGGCGGCCAGGCTTTCCACCGCAGGAGCGCGAGGAGCACGAGGAAGGTCAGGACCGTCCAGATGAGAAGACCCGGGCTGAACTCCGTGAGAGGATTGCCCCCCCCTTGCTCTCCGCCCCCCTCGGCTGCCCGGAGGGCCGGAGACAGCGCGAGGATGACGCCGTACGGCAAGCCCCGGCTTGCCCGCAGCCATTTCCTGCGCAGCCGGCTCATGACGGGTCTTGGGGCTGCCGCGCGATCCCCTCGGCGGCCGCGGCGGCGAACCGGCCGATGCCGATGCCGGCGCCGACCACGACGAGTCCGACACCGAGGGCCGCGCCGGCGTACTGAAGGTTCAGAGGCACGCCGGTCCCGCCGGCATCGGCCGAGAGCAGCGGCGAGGCAGCGGCCGAGATCCAGGAAAGCGTGAGAAAAATCCCTGCGAGCATTGCCAGCTTGGGAACTCTGCGCATGGACCGGTCTCCTCCTTGGGATCAGTGATGGGCCTTGACGGCCATTCCGATGAAGACGGTGGACAGCAGGGTGAACACATACGCCTGAATGAAGCCGACGATGATCTCGAGAAGCATCAGTCCCAGGACCATGGGAACAGCGAACAGTCCCACCAGAACGCTCTTGAACAGGAAGATGATCGAGAAGATCGCCAGGATGGCGATATGCCCCGCAGTCATGTTGGCAGCGAGACGCATCGTCAGGGCGAAGGGCTTGACGAACATGCTGAGGATCTCGATGGGGATCAGGATCGGCAGCGCAAAGACGGGGAGGCCATGAGGGACGAGGTTCTTCCAATGGCCGATGAAACCATGGACGAGGGAGCCCGCGAGGATGATGGCCGAGAAGGTCACGATGGCCAGACCGGCGGTGACGTTGAAGTTGCCCGTCGGGGTGCTGCCCCCCTCCAGCCCGGGGATCAGATCGAAGATCGGTGTCAGTCCGATCAGGTTGCAGGTCAAGATGAAGAAGAAAAATGCGGCGATGAGCGGCGTCCACGACGCGGCATGCTCGGCGCCGATCATCGGGACGACCATTTCCCTGTGGATGTAGTCGATGAAGAAATCGACGATGTTCGCCAGCTTTCCGGACGGAACGCCATCCGGAGACCGCTTCACGTGAGAGGCGAACCAGGTCAGCAGCACCAGCACGAGGGCGGCCGAAAACCAGAGGATCACCACGTGCTTGCTGATCGACATATCGACGGGTCCGATTCGCAGATGGGCGAGGGGCGGCCCGTTCGAGACATGATGGATGATCAGATCGCCAAGGTTCTCTCCTCCTCCCCCTCCCGCCGCCGCGCCCGCCCCCGCCCCCGCGACTCCGGTGGCTGCGGTCATGGCGCTCGCCTCTGTTCCATTGCTCCCTGGCGCCGCCCTCACAATCGCGGTCCCCCCCGCAAGTACACCGATCAGCATCAGGGTCGTCTTCATCCTCTTCATCATCATCATCATCATCGGCGCGCTTCCCCAGGCGAGCCGCCATGCGCGACTGGCGGCGCAGAAACCAGGGGCGCGG
>QHYA01000062.1 GCA_003223995.1 Acidobacteriota bacterium
GCGACGCCGTGCCGACGAACACCACCTACGTCCCGGGCAGCACGACCCTGAACGGCGTGCCGGTCGCGGACGTCGGGGGCCTGTCGCCGCTCGTGAACGGCCTGCTCATCCACCCGCCGTCGAATCCGACGCCGGGCGTGATGCCCGCCGACCCGTCCGGCAGCCCGCCCAACACCGCCACCATCACCTTCGACGTGGTCGTGAGTCCGACCGTCCCCAACGGCACGGTGATCTCGAACCAGGGCTTCGTCACCGCCCTCGCCGGCGGAATCGTCGACCAGCCGTCCGACGACCCGGACACGCCCATCCCCAACGATCCGACGCGCGACATCGTCGGCAACAACCCCCTGCTGTACGCCGTGAAGAGCGTCGCGCTCCTGGTGGATCTCGGCACGCCGGGCGTCGTCGATCCGGGGGACACGCTCCGTTACACGATCACGGTGCAGAACTCCGCGGCGATCGCCGCCACGGGCGTCGTCTTGACCGACGCGGTTCCGGCGAACACGACCTACGTCGCGAACACGACGCTTCTCAACGGCCTGCCGGTCGGGCAGCCGGACGGCGGCGTTGCCCCGCTCGCCTCCGGCATCAACATCGCCTCGTCGGACCTGACGCCGCCGCTGCCGGGTCCCGGCGCCGGCACGATCTCGCCCGGCGCCGCGGCGACTCTGCAGTACGACCTGCGCGTCAACCCCGGGACGCCCGCCGGCACCCTGATCAGCAACCAGGCCGTGGTGACGAGCACGGGGCAGCCCAACCTGCTCACCGACGGCGACGGCAACCCTGCGAACGGCCCGCAGCCGACGGTCGTCGTGGTAGGAGCTGTGCAGCAGCTTTCCATCACGCAGCAGGTTGTAGTTGTCGGCGGCGGCCCCGCCGTCCCCGGCGCGCCGCTGGAATACCTCGTGACCGTGGCGAACATCGCCGCCGTGCCGGCCCTCAGCGTCGTGATCACCGACACCCTCCCCGCCGGCCAGCTCGCCTATGTGCCCGGCTCGGCGACGATGAACGGCTCTGCGACGGGCGTCAGCTTCGCCGGCTCGACGATCACCGCCGATTACGGGGCCGCCTACGGTCCGCTGGCGCCGGGCGGGACCGTGACGCTCCGGTTCCGGGCCGTTCTCGACCCCGCCCTCGCGCTGGGCACGGTGGTCACGAACACCGGCGTGGTCGACTGGAACAACCCCACCCAGACGGCGAGCGCCAGCGTCTCGATTGTCGTCGGCAACATCCCCGGCTTCGGCGCGCTGAACGGATCGGCGTGGCACGACGCCGACTTCGACGATGTCCGGGATTCCGGTGAGCGGGCGCTGGCCGGCTGGGCGGTGGACCTGTACCGCAACAACGTGCTGTGGCAGTCGGTTCTGACGGACGCGAACGGCGACTATCACATCATCGGTGTCGAGCCCAACGACCTCAATGGCGTGCAATACGAGCTGCGGTTCCGCGCGCCGGGCGCGGGCGCGAACACCGCGATGCTCGGCCGGGCCGCTTCGCCGTTCACCAACGGGATGCAGCGGATCAGCGGCATCGTCGTGCCGTCCGGCGCCAATCTGCAGGGTTTGAACTTACCGATCGATCCGAACGGCATCATCTACAACTCGATGGCGCGCGTCCCGGTGGCCGGGGCCACCCTCACTCTGCTGGGTGCCGGCGGCTCTCCCTTGCCGGCGAGCTGCTTCGCCGATGCGGCCCAGCAAGGGCAGGTCACGCTCGCCTACGGCTATTACAAGTTCGATCTCAACTTCAGCGACCCGGCCTGCCCGAGCGGGGGTGATTACGTCATCGCCGTGACCCCGCCCGGGGGCACGACCTACGTCGCCGGCTCCTCGCAAATCATCCCGCCGGCCTCCGACGCGACGACCGCGGCGTTCTCGGTGCCCGCCTGCCCGGGCAGCGCTGCTGATGCCATTCCGAGCACCGCCTCGTACTGCGAGGTACAGGATTCGGAGTTCGCGCCGGCTCCATCGGTTCCGGCACGCAGCGTGGGCACGGTCTACGAGCTCCACGTGACGCTGAACAACAGCCAGATGCCGGGCACGAGCGAGATCTTCAACAACCACATCCCCATCGATCCCGTGATCGTCGGCACCATCGCGATCTCCAAGACATCGCCGTTGATCAACGTCACCCGCGGGCAGCTGGTTCCCTACGTGATCACCGTCAGCAACCTGGCCGGGACGGGGCTCACCGACGTGGGCATCGTGGATCGCTTCCCGGCCGGATTCACCTACGTGAAGGGCTCCGCGCTTCTCGACGGCGTGCCGACCGAGCCGACGGTCGTGGGCCTGGACCTCACCTGGAACGGGCTCGTCTTCGCGGGCCTCCAGACGCGCACGCTGAAGCTGCTGCTCGCAGTGGGAGGCGGCGTCAGCGAGGGCGAATACGTGAACCGCGCCCAGCTCGTCAACGACATCACCGGAACCCCGATCTCCGGTGTAGCCACCGTCACCGTGCGCGTACTGCCCGATCCGACTTTCGACTGCACCGATGTCACCGGCAAGGTCTTCAACGACGCCAATCGCAACGGGCGGCAGGACGACGGCGAGAACGGCCTGGCCGGCGTGCGTCTGGTGACGGCCCGGGGCCTGCAGGCGACGACGGATCAGTACGGGCGGTACCACATCACCTGCGCCATCACGCCCAACGAGAGCCGCGGCAGCAATTTCGTCCTGAAGCTCGACGACCGGACCCTGCCGAGCGGCTTCCGGATGTCGACCGACCAGCTGCAGATCAAGCGCGCCACGCGGGGCAAGGCCCTGCGGCTCAATTTCGGTGCGTCGATACACCACGTGGTCGCCATCGACCTGTCCGATGCGGCGTTCGAGCCGAACTCGACCGAAATCCGCGCCCAGTGGCGGCCACGCCTCGACTTGCTGCTCGTGGAGCTGCGCAAGGCGCCGGCGGTGCTGCGCCTGTCCTACGTGGCCGACACGGAGGATGCGGCGCTGGTCGATCGGCGCGTGAAAGCGGTCAAGCAGCAGGTGATGGAGGCCTGGGACGCGGCGAGCTACCCGCTCACCATCGAGCCTGAAATCTTCTGGCGGAAAGGCGCCCCGCCCAGGCATCGCAACGCGCGCCTGTCGGGCGGCAGGTGAACGGCATGAACAACCACCGCCATCTACTGCTGATCGCCGGATTGCTGATGACGGCCTCCGTCGTCGTCGCCCAGGTCGCCGAGACCAAGCCGGCCGAGCAGGTCGAGCGGCATCTCTCCTCCGACCAGAAGTTCCAGCTATGGTCGCAGGACCCGAAGCAGCTCGACAGCGAGCGTGGCGATCGGATCGAGACCCGGCAGGTCACGGGCGAGAAGCTCGAGACCGTCAAGCTGAAGAACGTCGTTCCGCCAATCCATTTCGAATCGGGTGTGGCGAAGATCCCTCCCGATTACGTCGACAAGCTCGCCAGGATCCTCGAGAGCGTGCGGTACCGCAAAAACGTCCGCCTCCACTTCGTCGGGCACGCGGACTCACAGCGGCTTTCCGAAGGGCTGGTGCGCGTCTTCGGGGACAACGTGGGCCTCTCCCGGGAGCGCGCCGGCGAGGTGGCCGAGTACTTCAAGAAGACGCTCGGGCTGCCGTCCGAAGCCATCACCTACGAGTGGGCCGGCGACACGCAGCCCATCGCCTCGAATCAGACCGAAGAGGGCCGGGCCCTCAACCGTCGCGTCGAGACGGAGGTCTGGTACGACGAAGTCCGGGAGGCCCCCAAGGAAGAGGAGGTCGTCGTCGCCGACGACATCAAGCGCATCAAGGTCTGCCGGATGGAGACCGTCTGCAAGCTGCGGTACAAGGAAGGCCAGGAGCGACGTGCGCGCGTCAGGAACCTCGTCGTGCCTCTGCGGTACGAGGACGACACCACTCCCATTTCCGAGGCATTCATCCAGCAGATCCGGCAGGCGCTCTCCAACCTGCATGACAAGCAGAACCTGAAGGTCAAATTCATCGGCTACACCGACGACGCGCCGCTGACCGCCCGCGACGAGCGCATCTACGGAGACCAGCTGTCGCTCTCGAAAGCCAGAGCCCGCCGCGTTGCGCTGGCCATGAAGGAAGCCCTGCAATCGCCGATCTCGGCGATCGACAGCGACGGTCGCGGCGCCTCACAGCCCGTCGCCTCCAACGAGACCGTGCAGGGGCGGGCCTTGAATCGTCGCGTCGAGGTGGAGTTCTGGTACGACGATCCTCTCCAGGAGCTGCCGGACGAGCCGCAGCTCTGTCCCGGCGATGCCGGCGAGGAGATGGTGACCAAGGTTTACGATCCCCCCTGGGGCCCGCTCGCGGAGCTCGAGCTCGTGAACGGCCAGCCGATCATTCCGCCCGGCTACGCGGCGCAGCTGCATCGGGCGCTGGCGGACATCGCGGATCGGATCAACGCGCGGGTGCGGTTCGTCGGCTACACGAAGAACGAGCGCCTCGACCGCCGCACCGCGTCCGTGTACGGCGACGACATCGGACTTTCCTCGGCGCGGGCGCGCCGCGCCATGGAAATGGTCGTGCAGGATCCGCAGCTGGCGGGCGCCCGATCCGAGCACGAAGGGCGCGGCTACGTCCAGTCCGACGACGTCGTGAACGCCGGCTTCATTCAGGGGGAAAGGTCGTTCGTGCGCACGCAGGTCGTGTATGACGAGCCCATGCCGCTCGACGATTACGAAGGCGTGGACATCACGCGCATCACCCGGGAGGTCCCCACGAAGAGCCCCTACGAGCTCAACGTGATGCGCATCACCGTCGACGGCAAGCCGATCGACGACCCCGGCCGCAGCTCTTCCGACATCCAGCGCTGCACCGACGTCGCCCTCGACCAGGCCAAGATCCAGTTCCGCTTCGACAATCTCGAGTCGCGACCGCGTCTCGGCGTCGCGGCGCATCCCGTCGCCGTGGCGGTGAGCCCCGACGGCGCGCCGGCATCGGTCGTGCATTTCCAGATGTACAACAACTATGCGAGCTTCATCCAGCGCGCCGAAGTCCGGATCTTCAATCAAGAGCAGTCGCTGCAGGCCGTGCCGCTCGAGACCATCCCGGTCGACGGGACGGGACTGGCGGAGTGGCAGCCGCCCGCGGGAAGTCTCCCGGGACCGGTCCGCGAGCTCAAGTTCGTGCTGCGCGCCTACGATGCGAAGGACCATTTCGACGAAACGGAAGCGCATCAGCTGTGGCTGGTCCGCGAGTCGACTGAAGCCGTGGTGACCTCCGCCGACCAGAAGCCCGCGGAAGGTGCGGAGGGCGCCGCTCCCGCGGCGGTCCCGACCGCGCCCCCGAGCGAGCTACTGGCCGCCTACGGCGAGAGCGACCTGGCGCGCCATCAGATTCCGATGGACGGCGGAACGGTGAGGGTGCAGGGCAGCGGCATTCCCCCGGGCCACACGGTGTGGATGGCGGGCCACCAGGTTCCGGTCGACCCGCAGGGCAACTTCGTCGCGGAGGAGATCCTTCCGGTCGGCGCGCATACGGTCGAGGTGGCGGTGCTCGACGATGGGGGCAACGGCTCGCTCTATCTTCGCGACCTCGAGTTCAAGCGCACCGATCTCTTCTACGTCGGCGTCGCCGAACTCACGGTGTCCTCGAACAGCTCGAGCGGGCCGGCGGAGCAGCTGCAAGGCGAGAATGCTCCGCAGCCTTTCGATTCCTCGGTCGATGGCCGCCTGGCCTTCTACCTGAACGGCAAGCTCAACGAGAACTGGCGATTGACGGCAAGCGCGGATACGCGCGAAGGCCCGGTGGAGGACCTGTTCAGCAACTTCCTCGACAAGTCGCCCGATGCCCTGTTCCGGCGCTTCGACCCCGATCATCACTCGCCGACGTTCGGCGACGACGGTGTCGTGGAGGAAATGGCGCCGACGCTCGGCAAGTTCTACGTCAAGGCGAGCCGTGGCGAGAATTACGGGATGTGGGGAAACTTCAAGGTCGACTACCTGGGCAACGAGCTGGCCCAGGTCGATCGCGGCCTGTACGGCGCCAACGTGCACTATGCGTCCCAAGCCACTACAAGCTTCGGCGAGCGAAAAGCCTCGGTCGATGGTTTCGCCGCCGAGCCCGGAACGGTGGGAAGCTTCGAAGAATTCCGCGGAACCGGCGGGTCGCTCTACTTCCTGCGCCACCAGGACATCCTGACAGGCTCCGAGCGCGTGCGCATCGAGATCCGGGACAAGGACTCACACATCGTGACGGGCGTGGTCAACCTGCGTCCCGGCATCGACTACGACATCGACTACCTGCAGGGCCGGCTGCTGCTTTCCGCGCCGCTGTCGTCGACGGCCGACGACAACCTGCTGGTGCGCACCAGCGGCCTGAGCGGCGACGAGGCCTTCCTGGTGGCGCGCTACGAGTTCACGCCCGGTTTCGGCGACCTGGACGCGATGGCGGCCGGCGGCCAGGGCCATTACTGGTTTGGCGACCACGTGCGGCTCGGAGTGACCGCCAACTCCAACAACGAAGGGGATGTCGACAGCAACCTCGGCGCTGCGGATCTGACCTTGCGAAAGAGCACCGATTCCTGGTTCAAGGTGCAGGCGGGCCGGAGCGAGGGTCTCGTTTCCAGCTCGCTGCAGTCCAATGACGGCGGATTCGGCTTCTCCGGCTTCGACCCCGTGTCGTTCACCGATGCGTCGGCGGATGCCTATCGCGCCGACGCGAGCGTCGGGTTCGGCGACTTCTTCTCGGGAGCCAAGGGTCGACTCACTCTCTATGCACAGAACCGCGACGCCGGCTACTCGGCGCAGGGCCAGTCGACGATCAGGAACACCGAGCAATACGGCGGCACGTTCAGGATGCCCGTGACGAGCTGCCTGAGCGTGGCGGCCAAGGGCGATCAGAGCACCGAAGATCAGGCGCTCGAGCACCGTGCGCTCGAGCTGAACCTTGGTTACAAGCTGACCGACACATGGAGCGTCAGCAGCGGCGTGCGGAACGATCTGCGGGAGGATCACTCGCCGGTCGTTCCGTTGACCCAGAACCAGGGCGAGCGCACGGACGCGGTCGTGCAGGTGGCGTTCGATCCGGGCGCGGCATGGCGCGCCTATGGCTTCGTCCAGGAAACGGTCGCGTCCAGCGGCGGCCGTCAAGACAATGGGCGCATCGGCGCTGGCGGCTCCTATCGCCTGACGAAACGCTTCAAGCTCGACGGGGAGGTTTCCGATGGTGACCTTGGGTCCGGCGGCAGACTGGGCACCAGCTTCCTGGCTTCCGAGCGGACCAATCTCTACCTGAACTACCTGCTGGAGAACGACCGGACGGACAGCGGCGTGCCGGTCCGTCAGGGGAGCCTGGTCGCGGGCGTCAAGCAAAGGCTCTCCGACGCCTCCAGCGTCTACCTCGAGGAGCGTCGCCAGGATGCGGGAACCCAGACCGGCCTCACGCACGCCGCCGGAGTCAACCTCGTGGCGAATGAGCGCTGGAATTTCGGCGCCAGCGCAGAGTACGGCACGCTGCTCGATGCGCGGACCGACGCCGAGACCGCCCGCAGGGCGGTCGGAGTCCGCATGGGTTACAGCAAGGAGACCGTGCAGCTCACCAGCGCGATCGAGTATCGCCGGGATGACGCGGAGCAGCCCGACACGTCACGCGTCGAGAGGACCGCGTGGCTGTTCCGTAACAGCTTCAAGTTCCAGCTGACGCCGGACTGGCGCGTAGTCGGAAAGCTGAACCACTCGTTCAGTGACAGCTCGCTCGGCGAATTCCACAACGGCGGCTACACCGAGGCCGTGGTCGGCTACGCGTACCGTCCGGTGCGGCACGACCGGCTGAGCGCCCTGGTCAAGTTCACGTACTTCTACAACTTCCCGACTGCGGGCCAGGTAGGGGCGCTGAACATCCCGACCGGGTTCATTCAGAAGAGCCGCATCGCGGCGCTCGATCTTACCTACGACCTTACGGCCGACTGGTCGATCGGCGGAAAGTACGCCTACCGCCTGGGACAGGTGAGCCTCGTTCGCGAGAATCCGAAGTTCTTCGACAACACCTCGCACCTCGTGGTGTTGCGTGCGGACTGGCGGTTCTACAAGAACTGGGAGGGCCTGGTCGAGGGGCGAATGCTTGACCTCCCGGATGTCAGTCAACGCCGGAGCGGCGCGCTGGGCGCGATCTATCGTTACCTCGGCAAGCACCTGAAGGTCGGCGCAGGCTACAATTTCACCGACTTCTCAGACGACCTGACCGACCTGAGCTACGACCACCAAGGCGCATTCGTCAATCTCATCGGGACCATGTGACGACCCGCGTGGCGATCTTCGCATCGGCTACGATCCGCCGCCGGCGGCTACGCCACGGTTGATCCGCCGCGACGGCGGTTTCTAGGAGATCGCCAGCTCAGGGCGGTGGTTCGGTGACACCTGACCGAGGGTAGGGCTCCGCGGACTTCCTCGATGCGCGAGGAAATCTACTGATTCGAAGATATGATCGATCAGTCGGCATCGACGGTAGCGTGCTCCGCCTCCACCAAGAAGATTTTCAGTTGTCCGCCAGCAATGCTTGTTGTACTCTCACCGCTCCTGTTGAAACCCACCTCGCGGAGAGGTGCTGGAGTGGCCGAACAGGGCTGCCTGCTAAGCAGTTACACGGGCTAAAACTCGTGTCGAGGGTTCGAATCCCTCCCTCTCCGCCATCTTTCTCGAATCCCGAACGATTGTGGAGCAGGGAAAGGTGCACTCCCGCATCTCGAGCCCATCAAGAGCTGCGCTTCTTCACCAACACGAAACGTATCTGTTTACCGGGTTTTTCATGAAGTGGTCGGTCCAAGTCCCGGCGGAACGACGGGTTCAGCCGTTCGTAGCATCGTGACGAGAAGATCGGAGGCGTTGAGTCCTCTTTGTGCTGCCGTTCGCAGTATGGAAGCAAGGACCTGCTGTGTCTCCGCCCCTCGCTCTGTTCGGTTGCCTCCACCGCAGACCTTGCGAGTGATGACGCTTCCGCGAATCGCCTGCTCCGCTCGCCAGTTGGTTGCATCCACCTCTGGATGAAAGAGGAAGGTGAAGATGGCTGTGAATTCTCTGGCCAGATGGTTGGCGAAGCGCTCGACATCGGGCACCGTGCTCGATTGCTCGACCACGCTCACGAGTTCCTCCGCCAGCCGACCCCGAGCGACGGCAAGGCCGTGAGGGGAGATTTCCCCGATATCACGCCGATCACGCAACTGCAGGGCCTTCTGCAGGACCTCCTTGACCCGGGCGGGCAGTGGTGCCCGGGGATGATCGGCCAAGATGGCAGCCGCTTCCTCATACCCTCTCCCGGGCGCGATCGAATAGACGGTGGTATCGCGCGTGACGAAAACGTGCAGCCACCACAACACCGCGGCGACCTTCCAGCCGGTCTCATCAGGCGTGACCGTCGGACTGCCGCGTATCTGATCGCAGAGCGCCTCATAGCTCGGCCTCGCTCGGTCCGCCACCCGATGAAGCGCTCGAACCAGTCCGCCGCGGCTCACCCGCAGTCCGAACCGCTCCTGCATCAGGGTGACGATCTTGCCGAAGGACAGACCGAGTTGCTTGTTCAGAAACGCGACGAAAGCCACCGCCTGGGGACCGATCTGAATCGCGGCGGCGCCCAGGGCATCGGAGGTCTGCAAGGGATGGCGCCCCTGAAGGCGCCGATGGCACCCGCGGCAAGAGCCGATGTGAACATTGAACTGGCGCACGATCGGACGGACAGGCGGGATGTCCTCTTGATACTGAGCGACGACGCTCTCCTTCCGGACGTCTTCACCGCAGTCCGGACAAGCATCGGGGAGAGGCGCCTCGTAGATCTCGTCCACCTGCTTCGGAGTCGGGCGTTTACCTCGACGCCCATAGGCACGGCCCGGCTTGCGGCCGGGACGGCGGGGGTCGCGCTTGGGTTCCCCTCTTGAGAACGGCGCTGCCTGGCGGAATCCCGCACGCCGAGCTGCGTCGAGCTGCTTCTTCAAGCGCTCGTTTTCTCGGCGGAGCCGCACGTTCTCACGGCGCAACTTCTCGCGCTCGTGCTGGACACGCTCGAGGTCCCTACGAAGACGCTGGATGCCGCCCTCGTCTTTGCTGTCTTGAGGGACCGGAGGAAGCGATGGCCTGCGGCGTCGGGCACTCACGCGCTCCTTATGCCAGATCCTGTGGAAAAGTACAATCCATTTTTTTAGATACGTGGGTCAGGAGGCGGTAACCAGATACCACGAAACTAGGTTGACGATCCTCCGCGCCGATCTCAGGACACTTCTGGCGGCCGCCTCTTTCCACGATCCTTCCTCGGTCCATCGCGAGGCTGGCTCCCGCCGCCCACAACTCGTTCCGAAGGCGGGGCGCTATGCGGCTTTCCGCTTCCCCGACATCTGGCTCGCCTTCTTGATGGCTGCCTCGATCCCCCTCTTCTCGCGAAGGGCCCGGACCTCGGCCTTCTGCCTTGGCTTGAGAGTGCGCATGTAGCCGATGTAGCGTCCCTGCAGCTTCAAGGCGGCCCGTCGTTTGGCGGTCAGCTTCAGATGCCTTGGACGTCGGGACTCTAGTTCCGCGGGCCGGCTGTCCGTCGCCAACCCCTGAATGGCACGTGTCAACTGCTCGAGGGAGCGAGTAAGGATTGTCACAGAATGGAGAAAGGCGATGACATGCGTGCTCGCGGACTTTGTTTGTGTTCTCGGCAAGATGACGACCTCCTTCAGCAAAGGGGTGGCGAATAAGTCGCGGCCCGGCCGACTTTACAGGAGCCCGAGGTCGCCGTCCAGAGCCAAGTGGAGAAAAGGCAGCATTGGCAATTGACAGATGCCCGAGGGCCTCTAAAATACTATCGACTCGTTAGAACCATGAAAAACGAAGAAAGGCAGCTCCTGAGCCGTATCGCCGTCGTCGGCAACTACCTGCCGCGGCAGTGCGGCATAGCGACGTTCACGACACCAACGCGCCGCTGACTTCTTGAACATCAACAACGTCGATATCGTCTGCTTGCAGCATGAGTACGGCATCTTCGGCGGCCCTGCGGGAAGCCACATCCTGGCGCTGCTGCGCGACCTCCGCCCGCCGATCGTGACCACGCTGCACACGGTGCTCCGCCAGCCCGAAGCAGGCCAGCGGAAGGTGCTCGCCGAGATCGCGGCCCTGTCGGATCGTCTGGTGGTCATGAGCCAGCACGGCGCCAGGTTCCTCGAGGAGACCTACGGCATAAAGCCGAGGAAGGTCGAAGTGATCCCCCACGGCATCCCCGATGTGCCCTTCGTCGATCCGAACTACTACAAGGACCATTTCGGCGTCGAGGGGAAGATGGTCCTGCTGACCTCTGGCCTGCTGTCGCCGAACAAGGGGATAGAGACGCTCATCGGGGCGCTGCCCAAGGTCCTGGCCGCGCGCCCGGACGTGGTCTACATGGTTCTCGGCGCGACGCATCCGCATGTGAAGCGGCGCGATGGAGAATCATATCGGATCTCCCTCCAGCGGCTGGCCGTCGAGCTGGGGGTCGAAAAGAGCGTCCTCTTCCACAATCGCTTCGTCAACCCCGAGGAGCTGATCGAGTTCATGGGCGCGGCTGACATCTACATCACCCCCTACCTCAAGGCGGAGCAGATCGTCTCGGGGACGCTGGCCCACGCGGTCGGGGCTGGAAAAGCGGTCATCTCGACACCATATTGGTACGCTGAAGAGCTGCTTGCCGACGGGCGCGGCCGTCTCGTCCCCTTCGGCGAGCCGTCGGCCATCGCGGATGCCGTCCTGGAGCTGCTGCAGAACAGGAGCAAGCGTCACGCGATTCGGAAGAAGGCGTACCTGCTGGGGCGCGAGATGGTCTGGTCCAAGGTGGCGAGCCGTTACATGGAGAGCTTCGAGAAGGCCAGGGGGGAACGAGGCCGGCGGCCCCGTCCCAGCTTCGCCGCGAGGACCTTGGACCGCCGGCCGAGGGAGTTCCCCCCCCTCCGGCTCCACCACCTCCGCCGGCTCACGGACACCACAGGCATCCTCCAGCACGCGGTATATACCGTGCCGGATTACTCCGAGGGCTATGCGACCGACGACAATGCCCGCGCGCTGATCGTTTCCGTCCTGCTGGATGAGCAGGAGCACGACATCTCTGGAGAGGCCGACCTGCTCGCCTCTCGCTACCTTGGCTTCCTGTCATATGCATTCAACAAGGAAACCGGCCGATTCAGAAACAAGATGAGTTATGACCGGCGCTGGCTCGACGAGAGCGGCTCCGAGGACTCCCACGGGCGAGCGCTCTGGGGGCTCGGGACAGTCCTCGAGCGATCCAACAAGGAGGGCCTGCGGAGTCTGGCGGGGACGCTCTTCTCTGCTGCGATGCCTGCCACCCTGGATCTCATGCACCCCCGTGCCTGGGCCTTCAGCCTGATGGGGATCCACGAGTACCTGCTGCACTTCTACGGAGACCGCGCCGCGCAGCAGACCGGTGAGATCCTGGCCGGCCGGCTGATGGAACTGCATCGCCGGAACGGCTCGGCGGATTGGCCCTGGTTCGAGCCTTTTCTCAGTTACAGCAACGCGGCCCTCCCTCATGCCCTTCTCCTTTCCGCGCAGTGGCTCTCACGGGAAGACATGGCCGAGACGGCCCTGGCATCGCTCGAGTGGCTTGCTGAACTGCAGAGAGCGCAGGAAGGGCACTTCGTGCCCATCGGATGCAACGGCTGGTATCGGAGGGGAGAATCTCGAGCGCGCTTCGACCAGCAGCCTATCGAAGCGCACGCCATGCTGGCGGCCTGCCTCGAGGCCTACCGCTTCAGCGGTGACGCGAAATGGCGCCGGGAGGCGGAGCGCTCTTTCGAGTGGTTCCTCGGCTGGAACGACCTGAAAGCCCCGCTCTACGATCCCACAACGGGGGGGTGCCGCGACGGTCTCCAGCCGGAGAGTCCGAACCAGAACCAGGGCGCCGAATCGACGCTGTCTTTTCTCATGTCGTCTCTCGAAATGAGGCTCGCAGAAACCGCTCTGGAGACCGTCCCCAGACATGAACGCGCTTCCGTCCAATAACAATCGACACGAAACCCTCTTCCACCGGCACTCGCGCAATCCCCTGCTGACCGCGTCGGACTGGCCCTACCCGATCAACACCGTCTTCAACGCCGCGGCCACGCGCCTGCGGGACGGCACGACACTGCTTCTCTGCCGCGTGGAGGACAGGCGAGGGCATTCCCACCTCAGCGCGGCCAGGTCGGCGAACGGCGTCGATGGGTGGAAGATCGACCCACGGCCGACGCTTCTCCCGGACCCCGACAACCATCCCGAGGAATTGTGGGGGATCGAGGATCCGCGCATCACGTTCGTCCCCGAGATGAACAAGTACGTGGTCGTCTACACCTCCTATTCGCGCGGCGGCCCGGGAGTCTCCCTCGCATTGACCGAGGATTTCCGTACTTTCGAACGCTGCGGGGTGATCATGCCCCCCGAGGACAAAGACGCCGCCATGCTTCCGCACCGCGTTGGAGGCTACTGGGCGCTGATCCATCGCCCCTCCACGGCTCACGGGTCGCACATCTGGATCTCGTACTCCCCCGACCTCCGTCATTGGGGAAGGCACAAGCTGATTCTACAAGCCCGCCGGGGAGCCTGGTGGGACGCCCGGAAGATCGGTCTGTCCCCTCCCCCCATGGAGACGCCCCAGGGATGGCTCTTCATCTATCACGGCGTCCGCGAGACCGCCGCTGGATCCATCTACCGGCTCGGCCTTGCGCTCTTCGATCGGGAAGACCCCGAGACGTGCCTGCTCCGGGGCGACCACTGGATCTTCGGACCCGAGGAAGACTACGAGCGCCACGGCGACGTCGGCAACGTCGTCTTCCCCTGTGGCTACACGATCGAGCCCGATGGCGACACGATCAACATGTACTATGGCGCCGCCGATACATGCCTCGCCCTCGCCCGCGGGAGCATCAAGGGCCTTCTCGAGTGGATCCGGAGGTGCGGCAGGCCCGACGTTGGGGGGACGGGGGCCCGGGGGGTCCGCTGAAAGCTTCGGTCAAAGGCGGTACCCCCGCCGTCAGAGCGGGTCCGCCACGGCCGCCTTCCTCGGCTTGGCCAGACGCTCGAAATCAGCAAACGCCATCTTCACCACGCTGGAGTGGTTCCCACCATTGAAGGCGATCTCCTGGTCGGCGTAGACCGCCTCGTCGACCACCAATGAAACGCCGTAAAGGCTTCCGAAGGGAGGCATGGCGCCTGGCTCGCAATCGTCGAAGATGTTGTTGAACTCATCCTCCTTCTCCAAGCGCGCCTCCGTCACACCCAGGGCCTTCTTGAACCTTGCGAGGTTCACCCTCTGATTGGCGTTCGTCACGACCATGTAGTGCTCTCCCTCGGAGTTGACTATCACGCACTTGACCAGATCCTTCCCCTTGATGTGCGCGCTGGCGGCCACCTCCTGAGCGGTATAAGCGGGGGAATGAGCGATGACAACATACCGGATCTTGTTGACGTCCAGCAGGGTTTTGAGCTTGCTACTGATCGGCATCGCCAGGCCTCCTTCCATGCGTGTCGTTCACACATTCTAGTCCAGTCTCCCGCCGCGTTGGCCAGCCCTCGAAGCCATCGAGTCAGAGTATCATCCTCGTGCGGACGGACAGCCTGCCGATCGCGAGGAGGATAATGACAATGACCACGATCGAGCTGAACGAGGAGGAAGCCGGGATACTTCTCGACATCCTCGAAAGCCATATGTCCGACCTTCGCATGGAAATCGCCGATACCGACAGTATGGATTTCCGCGAAGATCTGAAAGCCAGGGAAGCTTTTCTCAAGAAGCTGATCGGCCGGCTGCAGGGAGAATGAAGCACGCGGATGAAAGCAGCGATCGACGGATGAATGAAGCCAATGAATGCTATCATTTGTGGCTGCGGGGCAGCTCCCCTGCGGACTCGCTGGCCGAGGGCCGGCGCTCGTGTTGTCGCTCGGCGGCCGACCGGGAAAGGTCCGAGGTGAGCAACGGTCATGGATGCGAATCGACTCACTGAGAAGACCCAGGAGGCCATCCGAGCGGCGCAGGGGATGGCCTCGCGCTTCGGCCACCAGCAGATAGACAACGAGCATCTGCTCGCCTCCCTCCTGTCCCAGGAAAAAGGCATAGCCCCACGCATCGTCGAGAGGGCCGGAGGAGATCCCGCCTTCCTCCTGCGCGGCCTCGAGCAGGCCCTGGCACGGCTGCCGCGAGTCTCGGGCCCGGGCTCGCAGCCCGGACAGGTTTACATCACTCCCCGGCTCGAGGCGACGATACAGGCAGCGGAAGCAGAGGCGCGCCGCCTGAAAGACGAGTACGTCAGCGTCGAGCATGTGCTGATGGCCCTCGCGGATCCCTCCCACGACGGGACCTCCTCCCACCTTCTGCGAGACGCGGGCCTGACTTACGAAAAGCTCCAGGCTGCGGCGGCATCCATCAGGGGAGGCCAGCGCGTCACGAGCCCGACGCCAGAATCCACCTACGAGGCCCTCGAGAAATACGGCCGGGACTTCACCGAGCTCGCACGTGGGGGGAAACTCGATCCCGTCATCGGCCGCGACGACGAGATCCGGCGCGTCATCCAGATTCTCTCCAGGCGCACCAAGAACAACCCCGTCCTGATCGGAGAGCCGGGCGTCGGCAAGACGGCCATTGTCGAGGGGCTGGCTCAGAGGATCGCGCGCGGAGACGTGCCCGAGGGCTTGAAGAACAAGCGGATCGTCGCCCTCGACATGGGAGCGCTGATCGCGGGGGCGAAGTACCGCGGGGAATTCGAGGAGAGGCTGAAGGCCGTCCTGAAAGAGGTGCAGGGCTCCAACGGGCAGATCATTCTGTTCATCGACGAGCTGCACACCGTCGTCGGGGCCGGCGCCGCGGAAGGGGCGGTGGACGCCGGAAACCTGCTCAAGCCGATGCTGGCGCGGGGCGAACTGCACTGCATCGGCGCCACGACGATCGATGAGTACCGCAAACACGTCGAGAAGGATGCCGCCCTGGAGCGCCGGTTCCAGCCGGTGCTCGTCGATCAACCAAGCGTCGAGGACACGATCTCGATCTTGCGCGGCCTCAAGGAGCGCTACGAGGTCCACCACGGCGTCCGCATCAAGGACAGTGCACTGGTGGCCGCGGCCGTCCTCTCCCACCGCTACATCTCCGATCGTTTCCTGCCGGACAAGGCCATCGACCTCGTCGACGAGGCGGCGGCCCGGCTGCGAACCGAAATCGACTCCATGCCTGCCGAGCTGGACGAGATCCACCGGCGGATCATGCAGCTCGAGATCGAGCGACAGGCCCTCACGAAGGAGAAGGACTCGGCCTCGCGCGACCGGCTGTCACGCCTGGAAAAGGAGCTGGCCGACCTGAAGGGAGACGAAGGGGCCCTGAGGGCGCGATGGGAATCGGAGAAGGCGGCGCTCGAGCGCGTGCGAGCCGTGCGGAGGCAGATCGAGGAGACCAGGATCGAGATCGAGAAGGCCGAGAGGGAGTACGACCTGAACCGTCTCGCCGAGCTGCAGTACGGCGTTCTGGCCGGGCTCGAGAAGCAACTGCGGGAAGCGGATGAGAAGATGACGGCAGGCCGCGGTTCCCTGATGATCAAAGAGGAGGTGGACGAAGAAGACATCGCCGAGGTGGTCTCGAAGTGGACCGGCATTCCGGTGTCGAAGCTGCTCGAGGGGGAGATGCAGAAGCTCCTGCATCTCGATGATGAGCTGCACCGGCGCGTGGTCGGCCAGGACGAGGCCGTGCGGGCGGTCTCCGAAGCAGTCGTGCGAGCCCGAGCCGGCATCAAGGACCCGAAACGACCGATCGGATCGTTCCTCTTCCTCGGACCCACCGGAGTGGGCAAGACGGAGCTGGCGAGGGCGCTCGCAGAGGTGCTGTTCGACGACGAGAACAACCTGATCCGCCTCGACATGTCCGAATACATGGAGAGGCACACCGTGGCGAGGCTGATCGGGGCCCCGCCGGGCTACGTCGGGTTCGAGGAAGGCGGCCAGCTCACCAAAGCGGTTCGCCGCAAGCCGTACAGCGTGATCCTTCTCGACGAAGTGGAGAAGGCGCACCCGGACGTCTTCAACGCGCTGCTGCAGGTGCTCGACGACGGCCGGCTGACCGACGGGCAGGGACGCACCGTCGATTTCAAGAACACCGTCGTCATCATGACCTCGAACATCGGCAGCCACTTCATCCTGGAGATCCGCGGCGCCGACGAGCAGAGCTACGCGCGGATGAAGGAGCAGGTGCTAGAGGCGCTGAGGCGGCAGTTCCGGCCGGAGTTTCTCAACAGGGTGGATGAGATCGTCGTCTTCCGGGCGCTGACGGAAGCGCAGCTCGAAAAGATCGTCGATCTGCAGATGGAGCAGCTGCGCCGCCGCCTCGCCGAGCGGAGGATCGGCCTGGACGTTGGCGAGGGGGCCCGCCTTCATCTCGCACGTGCCGGCTACGACCCCGTGTATGGGGCGAGGCCCCTGAAGCGGACGATCCAGAGGGAGCTCGAGACCAGGATCGCGCGCATGATCGTGGCCGGCGAGGTGCGAGAGGGAGGGACGGTCCGCGTTGACGGAGGGCCAGAGGGTCTCCGTTTCGAGGTCCTTCCCGCGACCGCGGCCGCGGTCTGAAGGGCTGTCTTCCTCCGTCACCGCCCGCTGATGGCAGGCTTGCCATAGGGACCCTCCTGTGGGGGGGCTCGAGCCGCCGCCTGTAGCTCTTGGGGCCGAGCGCTTGTTATGAATTGCGAAGACGAGCTGGAAGCTGCTTTCCGCTGGATGTTGAGGGCCGGCGTGAGACCCCGATCGATTCGCGTCTTCACCCGAGAGATTGTGGTGAATCGGCTCTCGGAAGGCCCGCTCGAACGCTCGGCGGTCTCCGAGACAGTGAGATCTTGCGTGCTGGGCGCCGCCAGAGTCGCCGTCGAAGGGGAGTCGCGGGAAGAGTTGCTGCGACTCGTCAGCGCGGCAGCGCTGGAAGCTGTTCACGGGCAAGGTGGCGAGACAGCGCTGTGGCTCGCAGATGCGCGCCGCGCGCTACGCCTGGCCCTCCAGGAGCTACAAGCGGCTTGGCTAGCGGAGGACCTGCTTTAGGCGGCTTCCGAGTCAGTTTGTCCCCTTCCCCCTCGACAAACTCCGGTGGACGATCTCGAGCCAGTCCTTCGCGGAGATGAAGCCCGAGCCCCAGGACTTCCACTCATCGGACATTCCCTCCGACTGGATCTGATCCAGAGTCTTGCCGGCCGCCATCTTCGAGCGCACCAGGACGATGCTCTCCGTCGGCATTCGATGGAACGTCTTGAGGTCCTCGGCACCGGACAGCGGGCCGTGACCTGGAATGATCTTGACGCCGGGAGGAAGCTTCCCGAGCACTGCCTCGACGTTCCTGGCCATCCCCTCGACGTCCCCGCCGCTGTCCAGATCCACGAAAGGAAACATGCCGGAGAAGAAGTCATCCCCCATGTGGAGGACGTTGGAGCCGGTGAAGAGAATGACGGAGTCGCCGTCCGTATGGCCGCGGGGATAATGAAGCGCCCGGATCTCTTCTCCGTTGAACCAGACGGAAAGCGATTCGTCGAAAGTGATCACCGGAAGAGCTTCCTTCGGCGACGGAGCGATAACCCGACCGCGTCCTTTCTGCTCGGTCTGCAAGCGCTTGCGAACGTTTGACTGAGCGATGATCGGCGCTTCGGGGCCGAATTCCTTGTTCCCTCCCGTATGGTCGCCGTGCCAGTGCGTGTTGAGCACGAACTTCAGCTTCCCCTCCCCCAGCTTCCTGAGAGCGGCGCGGATCTTCTCGGCCAGAGGCGCGAACTGATCATCGACAATCAGAATGCCGTCGGGCCCGACCGAAACGCCGATGTTTCCCCCGGCTCCCTGAAGCATGTAAACGTTGCCGGCCACATGAATCGTCGTGATCTCGACCTTGGATAGGTCCTGCTGCTGGGCAAGAAGGACACCGGAGAACATTGCGACGAGGACCGCGCTTGTCATGTTCCCTCCCGGAACTGGTGGTTTCATCCGTATCCGCCGCCTTCCTGGCCGGCCATGAAGTGTTTCCGCATGAACAAGAGGTAGCCGAGACCAAGGCCTGTGAGGGCGGCGGTGCCGGCAACGAGCGCGGAGCAGCTCGGCGTACCGAACTGCCGGAGGACCTGAATCTCCTCCTCGGGCATATTCATCGCCCGGCAGATCTCGATAAGGTCCATCCGGAGGAAGCTCGTCACCGCGGAGGCGCCCGTGACGAGTAAGAAGAGCGCGGAACCCCACCACGCCGGCATCCTGAGCGCGTATGACCCCCAAGCGAGGATGCCCGCGACGGCGCCGCTCGACAGAAGAAGCAGTCTCGCGGGCATCCCTGAGACGACATAGCCAAAGACCGGCAAAGCAGGCCGGAAGAGAGCCGGTATGACGAGCAATGCGCAACCCCAGAGCGTGATGCTCCAGGCCAGCACCTGCGGTGGACAGCGGTCCGTCCAGCTCGGAGCCGGGTGGCGCGCCTCACAAGTGAGCCTGACGTCCTGCGATCGGTAGCCCCATATGAAAACCGCCGGCAAGAGGATGTCCATCACCACGAGCACGGCGGCAGCAGCGATCCCGGCGACGGCCATGGCCGCGGACGGCAAGGCCTCCGAACCCGGCCAGGAGGAAAGGAACTGGTCTTCGATCAGCACGAGCAGAACCAGAAGAGCGAGTCCCGCGAGAAGCCACGTCCAGGACACCATGAGCATCACGGGCCGCACCCACCGCTGCGCTCTCATCGAGCCGACGCCGCTCCAGATGAAGACCGCACCCATCAGCTCGTAGAGGAGCGACGCGGTCAGCACGGCCCCCCATTCGCCTTGGGCCACATCGAATCCCGGCAGCTTGACCGTCTTCGGAAGCGCGATCAGCAACATCGGCAAGCCGCCGAGGAGTATGCAGGCGACACCGACGAGGATGGAGAGTGCTCCGAGGACGAGGAGGCGTGTCCTGCGGTCCTTGAATGAGTGCTCGCCAGGGGTTGCTTCCCGCTGAGCCACGCTCGCCCTCTTTCGTTGGGTTCTGGAGTCGGTGCGCCGACCGTGATGGTGGCGCCGGCTCGTCTCGAGGCTACCGCCTTCCCGAGGTTCCCTCCGTGGCGATGGGGTCGCGCGGATTGATCGCCAGCGCCCGCTGGTAGGAGGCCAGCGCCCGCTCACGGTCCCCCTTCACCTTGGCGAGATAGAGTCCCCAGTAGGAATGGACTCGCGACTCGCTGGGAAAACGACTCTCGACCTCGTCCAGAAGCTGCCGCCCTTCCGATTCTCGCCCCTCGTAGAGCAGCACCCGAGCCAGCTCCAGTCGCGGCTGGACAAGGTCTGGAGCAGCCTCCAACGCAGCTCGGTATTCTTTCTCCGAGTCCTTCAGCTTCCCGCTGATCAGGAAGAGGCTTCCGAGGTTCATCCGAGCCACGGCGTTGCGGGGGTCAAGCCGCGCCGCGTGCCGGAAGGATTCCCCGGCTCCGGCAAGGTCGCGATGGCGCAGTTGCAAGCCTCCCAGCTCGTTCCACGAGCGCGGATCCTCGGGCCGGAGGCGCGTGTATGCCATCATCACCTCTTCTGCCTCCCTTTCACGGCCGGATGACTCGAACATCGAGACCAGCGTACGCCTGAAGGGGACGGTGTCAGGGGCTGCGGCCACGCCGCGACGGATCTCCTCGATCGCCTCGTCCGACTTGCCCGTCCGGAACAGCAACCTGCCCAGGAGCACTCTTGCCGACGCCGCTGCAGAAGACAGCTTTGCCGCCGTCCGGTACTCCTCGATGGCCTGCTCCTTCTCGTCCAGCATCTCGAGCGCACGGCCCAGCTTCATGTGCGCTGCGGCGTAACGCGGCTCGATCGAGACGAGTTTCCTCAGGACCTCGCTCGCCTCCACGAGCAGAGCGCGCTGCCCGCTCGCGGCCGCTGGTTCGCTGGCACTTCCCGCGCCGGCCGCCATGAGAAGCGCTTCCCCGAGCTGTTCCTTCACCGAGGGGCTTTCGGGAAATTCTCCTCCCAGGGCCCGCAAAGACTCAACAGCCTGAGAATAGTTCCCACGAGTCAGCTCGTACATGCTTCGATCGAAGCGAGCCACGAGCTCGCCGCCGTCCTTCGGATCTCGGAGGGCCGCGGACGGCTCCGGCACAGGGTCGAGGGAGGCTCCTGCTGCCCGGCCCGCATAACCAAGGCTGGCCAGCTTCTGGCGGTCTTCCTCGGTCGCGGCGGAGACAGAGCGAGCGGCTGCTTCGTCCTTGGCAGCGGCGAACCGTCCCCGGAGCAGCATCTGGAAACGCTTCGCCTGCTCGCTGTTCGTCCCGGCCAGGTTGGCCGTCTCGTCGGGATCCGCGGCGATGTCGTAGAGCTCCGGCCTCGGCGCGTCGATATATTTCCACTTCGCATCGCGCAGCATCCGCAGTGGGCTGAAGCGGAACTCTGCCCAGGGACCGATGCACTCTCCCATGACCGGCAGCGGCTGGAGAGGTTTCCCCTCGATGAGTGGCACGAGGCTGCGGCCTTGCATCCCGGTGGGGCCGCGCGCGCCGAGCAGGTCGAGGGCCGTGGGCATCAGGTCCACCTGGGAGACGACCTGCCCGATGCGGCGAGGTGAGGAGAGGATCCACGGAACGCTCACGATCAGGGGAACGCGGACGGTCGCCTGATAGACAAAGTAGCTGTGCGTCGGCTCGCCGTGCTCTCCCAGGGCTTCGCCATGATCGGCCGTGAGAAGGACGGCCGTCCTCTTCGCTGCGCCGCTTCTCTCCAGCGCGTCCAGCAGCACGCCGACGGCCTCGTCCACGGCCGCCACTTCCCCCGCATAGGGGGCACCGGCATAGAGCGCGGCGAGATGGGGGGGCGGCTCGTAGGGGAAGTGCGGGTCGTAGTAGTGCACCCAGAGGAAGAAGCTCTCGCCGGAGGACGCTGTCTTCTCCAGCCACTGCAGAACCGAGCGGTCGACCTCGCTGGCCCTACGTTCCAGCGGCATGCTGCCGGCCGCCTTATCGAAGACGCCGGCGGAGTCGAACGCTTCATCATAGACCTCGAACCCCTGCCCGAGTCCGAATTGTGAGGCCACCGGGAAGGCGCCCACGAAGGCGGCCGTCCGGAAGCCCCGCGCCCGCAGCGTCTCCGCGAGTGTCGTCTCCTCTTCGGACAGCACGTAGGAGACGTTGTCACGGACTCCATGTGCGACCGGGTAACGGCCCGTCATGATGCTGGCGTGCGCGGGGAGCGTGATCGGCGCGACGGCGAGGACGTCCTCGAACAGCGCGCCGGTCCGTGCGAGGAGGTCTATCCTGGGGGTCGCGGGCCGCAGCGCCCCGTAACAACCGAGACGATCGGCGCGGAGAGTGTCCACGGTGATCAGCACGAGCGAGCGGCCACCCGCTCCGCGTGACGCCCGGCTGCCGACTCTCTCGGAACAGCCCGCCGTCCAAAGCAAACATAGACCGGCAACGACGATCGCGCCGAGATGTTTGCTGGAGATGAGAGGCGAGGTTGGGGCACGAGCGGAGTTCGAGCCCGTGGTTCTGTTCGTCACGGCAGAGTCGCCAATTTCACAATCTCCCGGCACAACCCTGGGGAGCGGCCCCGCGATCGCTCGAATCGTACGTCCACTCCTTCAACCGGACAAGCTCCTGACCGTACCATCAAGCGCATCAAACCGAATCGATCAGAGAAGATGCGATATTATGCGATATCATCCAAGCCCATGCGGGAGGGCGAACGCAAGGCACCTGTGTCTTTGGCTTGCGGTGCTAGCAGCCCCTGAGGACAGATGAAGCTCCTCCACGACTTCCAGGGTCTCGCGATTCGCCTGACCGATGAGCGGCGGGCGCACATCCTCGAACACCCGGAAATGGCCTCGATGGAGGCGGCGATCGAGGAGACCTTGCTCCAGCCGGAGCGGGTCGTGCAGTCCTTCAGTGACCCGCAGGCGAGGCTGTACTATCGTTTCTACTTTCGCACTATGATGGGCGGCAAGTACCTGTGCGTCGTCGTGAAAACCCTCGAGGCCGACGCGTTCGTTTTGACCGCCTACCTGACCGACCGCATCAAGAAAGGGGTGCCGCTATGGCCGACGACCGGAAGCGATTGAAGATCTGGTACGACCCGGAAGGGGATTACCTGGAAGTGATCTTCGACCAGAAGCCCGGCTACTTTCGCGAGACCCAGAGCGACCAAGTGATGGAGAAGGTCGACGAGGAGGGCAACGTTCTCGGCTTCTCCGTGCTCCGCGTGAGCGCGATGAAGGCAAAGCCGCTCGAGGTCGCACTCTGAACACGCCTGGGATGATCTGAGCCGATGGCCTACGTCGTCAATCGGGTCGTATAACTTGTTGTGAGGATTGGTGGAGCTGACGGGGATCGAACCCGTGACCTCCTGACTGCCAGTCAGGCACTCTCCCAGCTGAGCTACAGCCCCAGGTGTTCTTCTTCTCCGGTGGTCTCTCCCGATGTGGACGAGCTCTTCTCCTTCGCCGCCGAGCCCTTCTGCGTTTCCTGTGCTTCGAGGTCCTCCGAGCGGAACTCCTCCGCCACGCCGAGGATATCCTCGAGGGGGTCGATCGGCAAAGCGTTCGACACCGCGGGTCGCTGCGCCTCAAGGACCGCCTTCGCCGCGGACCGATTCTCCAGTGGCGCCGTCAGGGCGGAGCCGACGATTCCCAGCCGGTGCGACTCGCGCGGAGCCTTGTCAGCAGACGCGGCACGGCGTCTCGAAGCGGCGTTTACAGCGCTTCCGATCTCCTTCTCCGTGGCCAGGATCTTCGCATCGATTTCAGCCACGCGGTCCGAAAACCTGTTCAGATCTCCTAACGCCATGGCGCCGGTCCGGATTCTCGCATAGACCGCTTCTCCCAGCCGCCGGAGGGCCTCCGTGCGTTGCCTGCGGAGTGCGGCGGCCTCTACTCTCATTCTTGACAGCCGCCACGCTCGCCCGGCCTCTTTCTGGAAGCGCCCCGAGAATCCTCTGAGGAGGTCCAGTGAACGGCCGAGCAGGTTGGGTTTTCCGGGGCCTCCTCGTATCGCCACCGTTCGGGTTCTCCTCACGAGACTTGAGGAAACAGCCTGCCGCAATGTCCGTGTCAATTTATAAGGCGCGGGTTCGCCCGCTGTCAAATTGGAAGCACCGTCAAAAACATCGTCAGAAACCGGCTCTTCCCCGAAGGCTCCGGCGCTCCCGGCGGGCCGGCAAGCCCCGCGCTCTTGCAGGACGATGCACGCGCGGGGCAAGATTACGGCTCCCGTGGAAGCGAATGGGTGCTGGTGTGCCCCCCGGACTTCAAATCCGCGCGCGGCGATCCGAGAGGCTCGCTGGGTGGGTTCGATTCCCACACGCTTCCGCCACCGCCTTGTCTCATTCCTATAAGCAGGCGCTTATGCTTCCGAAAAGGGGCCGCACGGAACAATGAAGCCCACGGCTCGCCGTCGATTCTATGCGAGTGATCACGCCTCGAGTCTCATCAGCGATCCTCTTGCTGAGCTTCCGGATCTCGGGCGGGCCCCTGGCCGACAGGCGGTTCTTGAGGGGAGCCGGTCCCCGGCGGGCCAGCTGGCCCCCAATCTGACGGTGGTCCGGAGCCTCCCCACCCCTGGGTGCCGGGCGCACCCCACCCGCTTGGCTGGGGCGGCGGAGGGGGCGCGATGGGCGAACGCGAGCCTCGATCCATGAGCGCAGCAGTGAGCACTCCAGCGAGCGTCGACAGCAGAGCGAAGAAGAATACCGAGGAGATCAGCGCTAGGACCATCCTGAAGACGCTCGTTTGCTGCTCGAAGGCTTGCATGATCGCCCTCTCCATCTCCGGAGGGAACCCTTCCACGTTCTTCAGAATGGATTCGACCATGGATTGAGCGAACTCCCGCAGTTGCTCCCCGAACAGCAGGTTCACGACCATCTCCACCGTCCACGCGGAGAATCCGCCAAAGAGGCCGGCGACCAGACCCGCCATTGCACCGTCGGAGACCCTGCACGGGTAGCCGGTCCGTCTTCCCTCTCGGATGTAAAGCATGGCGGCCAGCCATCCGGCGGCCCACAGCCACAGGCAGCAGCAACAGTTGCCGACGTTCAAGCCGGGTATGCCGGAAGCGACTCCGAACAGGACGCCGGCCAGCAGCGTCGGGCGGAGAAGGTCAGGTTTCTGCATCAGGCCCCTCCTCCGCCCGGCGGCCTGCATGTGGCGGCGGGCCCGGGCACCGGCTGCCGGTGTAGAGGATGAACTCCGGACGGCGCGAAAATCTGCGCCAGCGAGGGGACAACCAGCATCGAGGCAGCAGTGGCGGCGACGAAGGCCGTGGCCGCGCGCAGGGTCGACCAATCAGGCACCAGGCCCACGCGGCTTGCAAGCGGATGAAGAACGGCGGGACCCAGGAGGGCGAGGAGAACCGATCGGCGAGGAGTCACGGCGAACCTCTCGATTCCTTGGCACGCGGACCGGCCGGACGCGGCGGACAACAACCGGACCGCCACAGACAGCAGAGCCCCCGCAAGAAGCCCCAGGTAGAAACCGGTGCATCGAGCGCAAACGGCCAGGGGCTGCCCGGCAACGAGAAAGGACCTTTCCTGTCTCTGGTGACAGACCGATGCGAAGAAACTCCTGCACAGCAGTCCGGTCTCAGTCCAGCCGGAGGCGAGGGCAAGTGGTGAAGCGAAGACGAGCACACAAGGAAGCGCCAGGGCGGCGAGCGCGACGAGATGAACAGAAACGACGCCGGCGCCTCGTACGGCAAGACCACCCGAGCCCTGCACGGGAATGGCGCCCTCGTCCCTCACGCGCCGCTTGCTGCCGGCCTCCATGCGCGCCGCCCCCCAGACAGGGGCGCATTCTACCAAACTCCCAAAGGTCCCATCGGTCGTCCCGCGCGCCGATGCGAGCGACGATCAAGCTGGACTTGACAGGTCGTTCCATATCAGAATCGACCTATGCGGATCTCGCGCCGCGTCGCGTGGGGGGTCCTCCTCTCGGCGATCCTGACGGCGGCGCTGCTGCGGCAGTTCCACGAGAGCACGCGCCAGTCGCCGTTGCTACCCGTGCGCAGTCTCCTGTTCTTCCTTCTGCTAATCCTGTTCCTTCTCTTCCTGCGCGGATGGGGGCAGCGGCAGGAATTCCCCTACGCGGGCGAGTCGCTGCGCGAGTTCAACCTGCTTTCCATGGTCCCGCTGCTGATCGCGCTCATCGGAGAGAAATGGTTCTCGATCACTTTCTACTCTCCGGTGCTTGCCATCGCCTCGCGGGCCGGGCTTCCCGAGAGCGTGCTTGCTGCGCTGGGGCTTCTTCTCGGCGGCCTCGGAATCCTCGCAGTCGCTGCGGCGTTGCTGCCCGTGTTTCCCCGCCTCCGCCCCCTGCTCCGCGACTACCTTTCGGCGAGATCGCTGCTGCAGGGGGTCGCCGGCACTCTCGCGGTTCTCGCGCTGCTGTACGGTCTCCTGGGAGGGCTCCTGCTCATTCTCGGAGGGAAACACCTCTACCTGCTTCCCTGGTGGTTCGGCTCGTGGGGGGGAATCCGGTTCTCCGGTCAAGCCCTCATCGCTCTCGGCGAAGAGATCTATTACCGGGGGCTCCCTCAGAGCGAACTGATCTTTCTTCTCCCCGCTCTGGGTCTGCGCAATCCTCTTGCAGCCAGGGTTGTGGGGATCGGGTTGACCTCGACGCAATTCGCCCTGGAACATATCTCCGGAGACGCGCCGAACGATACATCGGTCTTCCTCTACACGCTGACGGTGGCCATCCTGCTGGGAAGCCTGCTGGTGACGGTCCGCAGCCTCTACCTCTGCGCCTTCACGCACTTTGCTCTCAATCTCTTTGTGCTGAGAGGGGGGTTGCAGTTCACGGACCAGTCCGGCCGCCCTATCCTGGACGCCGGGCTCTATATCGTCCTCTACCTGATCCTGATGACGCTGCTGATCTACGCCCGGTTCGGACCCGAGCGTCGCGAGATCGCCCGGAGGCGATCGAGGGTGGTCACTCCCGCCGCTGGATGAGCGAGGCGGGGATCTCCCCCGCGACCGTTACTGTCCTTCCGTCCTGTTCGATGCGAATGGAGCGGAGGGCGGCCAGAGCCTCCCCATCCGACTGCGCTGTCACCTTCAGAAGCGCGATAACTGCCCGGAGAGAGTCTGCGAAGAGCCCTGCTTGCTGCTCTCCGCGGCTCCCCGCCTCGCCTCGCACGGAAACTCCTTTGCCCGAGCGGATGGAGACGGCCAAGGTATCGATCTCGGCCACGGCGTCCACGGCGGGAGCCGCCTGCGGGGGAACGAGCCTCTTGATGGCCTGCCGGGCGATTTGCGGGTCGGCGGCGACCAGCCATGCCTGACCTCGACCGGAAATGGCTGAGACAAGCCGCGAAAGCTCCGGATTCACGTTGTCGCTGCTTCGCCCAGCGGAGAGGCGACGCAGTGATTCAGCGACCCACAACCGGTCCCCCCATAGCGCGATGTTTTTCTCCGGAAAGCAGAGCACCGGCCGGTCTGTGCTCCTCTGATGGCCGGCCTGTCCTTTTTCCGGGGCATTCCGTTCCTTGGGCTCCGGGCCCAGCATCAGAGTCGCTTCTCCGAGTCGCTCGGTGGACCATCCTCGCTGGGTCAGTCGCTGCGAGAGACCGGCGGGATCGACCCGCCCCCGAACGAGCATGACCATCCCTTTCCCTTCGCCCATCTCGCGCCCACCGACCGTGACACGGTCGATGTCCCGATCGAGCCGGAGGCCCGTGGCGGAGAGAAACTC
Source organism: Acidobacteriota bacterium (assembly GCA_003223995.1). GTDB lineage: Bacteria > Acidobacteriota > Polarisedimenticolia > QHYA01 > QHYA01 > QHYA01. The sequence goes on from QHYA01000062.1 coordinate 27,593, forward strand.
CTCCAGGCTCCTCCAGACCCTGGGAAACAATGGAATACGATCGCGCATTTTCAGCAGGGACGGGCTGTCACTCAGGGCCGCGACATCGACGAACAAAAGCAGGTTGGCCTGAGTGGGAACAAGGGGAAGCTCGCCGGGTCCGCGCGAGGAGGCCGGGGGACGGCGGCCCTGCGCTGACGAGGAATGACCATCCGGCACAGCGATGACGGTGGCCGCCAGGGCAACACTGGCCACCAGGGCGACAGCGGCCGCTGCGGACCAGCGGGCGGAGCGAGACGCCTGGGCGATCGACCGGCGCGGAGCGAGAGGCACCCCTATATTGTAACCGCCCTCGCCTATCGCCCTTCCAGCAGAGCGAGCGCTTCTTCGACCGTGTCCCGAAGCTCGAAGACCGCCGTGAGGCGGATAACCTCGAGGATCGAGCGCACCGGAGGCGTCACCCCGGCCAGGATCATCCTCCGTCCGCGGCTTCGCGCCTTCTTGAGAACCGACACGAGCGCCCCCACGCCGCTGCTGTCGATGAACCGGACTGCAGAGAGATCGATCACGAGATCGACCTCGCCGGTAATCTCCGAGACGACAGCGTGCTTGACTTCGGCGGAGTTCGTGCTGTCGAGGCTGTCATCCCCCAGAAGCCTAAAGCAGAGGACGCTGCCGCACTGCTCGAAGGTGATCCGCACCCGGGTCTGGCTCGCCGGCGGAAAATCATACATGGACCGCCTCCTTTTCATCCGCTACGCTGTCCTTTGGACCCGGTTCGCTCTCCTCGTCTGTCGGGCGGGACCAGGACGGCTGTTCTCTCGCGCTTTCCGGCTCAGGCGGGATCGAGACCTCGAGCCCCGGAGGTCGATCCGAGGGCTCCTCGCTCCATCGGACGGCCTTCAGCAGGATCAGGAACTCCGTACCGGCCGTCTCTCGGCGGACGATCAGTTCCCCTCCATGACGCGCGATGAGCGCCGCCGCCAGTCGTTCCTCGGGAACAGGATGCCTTTCGACCAGCACGGCTTCCGGCGAGTCCCTTTTTCCTTCGATATGAAGCGCGACGGTCTCTGCCTCCCTGTCAGGGGGTCCGACGCGGACCAGCAGCTCTCCCCCACCGGCGCGGCGGAGTTGCTCCACGAGACTGACCGTGAGAAGGCTGAACGAGGCTTGTAGGGCCCGCCGGTTGAACAGCACCCAGGGAGCGCCCCCGAACCTGGTCACGATCCTGATGGAAGCGCTCTCGAGCGGCCTTTCCAGAACGCGGAGCAGCGGTTCGAGGGCGGTGAGCAGGTCTTCCCTTCCCATTCCCACCCCTTCCCTGCCATTCGAGAGATCGCTGACGCGCTGCAGCATGGGTCGCAACCGTTCTGCCGATTTCATCGTCGTTTCGAGGGCCCGGACCATCCGCGCAGGCTTCCTGGACGCCAGGCCGATCTGCGCGTGCCCGAGCACGGCGGCAAGCGCGTTGTTCATCTCGTGCATGAGCTGCGCGCAGAGCCTTCCGGCCGCAGCCCAGGTGCAGAGATCGAGATCGCTCTCCCATCTCTGCTCCGGATCGGGCCTTGCGCGGCGCCGGGCTGACCACCGCAGCCATCCCCTCATTCTCCGACCCCGATCGCCTCGGTGCCTTCCCTCAGGGTTGCAGCAGGCTCCGGAGGCGACAGGCGCACGGGAAGGTGCACCTTCGCGATCGTGCCGCCGGCGGGCGGGCACTCCAGTTCCAGCCGGCCGCCATGCTGCAGAAGGATGCCGCGCACCAGAGGAAGACCCAGCCCCAGCCCGCTGGGCTTCGCGGTCAGCATGTCGCCGACCTGCTCGAATCCTTCCAGCACCCTCTGGCATTCGGATTCCGGAATGCCGGGCCCCTCGTCCCTCACGCTGACGAGAATCATCGATCCGCTCTCCCGAGCGGTTCCTTCGCTTCCGCGATTCGATTCGCTCCGCGGATCCGTTTCGCGAGCCGCCTCCGGCAGGCCACAACCGACGGTGCGGATCGTCACTTCGATCGTTCCTCCCCTGGGAGAAAACTTCACGGCGTTGTCCACCAGGTGCCACAGGGCCAGCCGGAGCAGGTAGCGGTCCGCCACGAGGGGTGCTGGGGCTGCCGGCTGGTACCGGATCCTAACCCCCTTTTCCTGGGCACCGCCGGCTGCCTCAGCCAGCACTCCGTCGAGCACCTGTCCGACGTCGAGGTGATCGAAGACCGGCCGGACCCCTCCCTGGCGGAGCACCCAGAGCTGAATGACCTGTTCGATCATGTCGGCCAGCCTGCGTCCTTCCTGTCGGATGATGGAGTAGAACTCCTTTCTTTCGTCAACGGGATCGGCCATCGATTCGAGAAGTTCCGCCGTCGTCAGGATTCCGGTCAGAGGCGTCTTCATCTCGTGGGAGATGTTGGATAGGAAACGGTCCTTCATGCCATCCAGCTCGCGCAGCTTTTCGTAGGTCTCGCGCAACTCCATCGTGCGCGTCCGGACCTCCTCCTCGAGGTGCTCGCTGTAGCTGGCCATCTTCCTGTAGAGCGCTGCGTTGTCCATGGCGCTCGCCGCCTGCATTGCGAGCAGGGAAAGGAATCGCAGCTCTTCCGGCCCGAGGGTCAAGGGCGCATCCCTGGCGCTGTAGGCGACGAGCAGCGCCGGGGGATGCTCGCGGGATCTCACGGGAACGGCCGCCATCCCGCCCACGCCGGCCATCGCCGGATGGCTCTCCCCACCCGGCAGGTCCCACTGGACGTCGCGGGCCAGAAAGGGCTCGTCCTCCTCGAGGATCCTCCGAGCGAGGGTCTGGCCCGCCGAGAGGACGCTGTTCGCGGGATCCGACGGCAGATTGACCAGGAACAGTTCCTCCAGAGTCTTTGCACCGGGTCTGTCCAGGAGGACGGAGGCGGCGCTGACGGCATGAGCTTCGGCCGCCACCGTGACGAGCCGCTCCAGCACACGCTTCTCGTCTCGTGTCTGATTCAACTCCCGCACGGAAGCGTGAAGGGCTTCCAGTTCCTTCACGCGTGCCGTGAGGCGGTTCTTCACGTCCCGCATCTCGGAATAGTCGCAGGCGATCGCGAGGTTCGCGTTGAGAGAGCGCTGGAGCAGCTCATCCGGAGTGATCGGAGCGTCTTCCGGAATGGAACGCCCGGAGGAGCTTGCAGGCTTCGCTTCCCCGACTCCCGCGGCCGGAGCCAACCCTCGGTGCGCCGGCGTCTGCGCGGCGGAGGCCGTTGCTCCAGGCGCTCTGCCGGCGACCGTCGCCCCCTTCGGAGCGGTCACGTTGCCAGCGGGGGTCGTTTCCCTTCCCCTCTCTTGCGCGGCCGCATCTTCCTTGTCCTTTGGAAGGAAGGGAGCGAGAGCGCAGGAGACCTGCTCGAGGAGGGCCTCGGGATCGACATGGCCGGTGCGGGCCTCCCCCACCAGACCGCGCAGAATCGCCTGGATCGCGGCATGAAACGTCTCGATGACCCCCTGCTTGTGCAACGCAGAGGCGGGGATCCCCGCGATCCCGGACCGCAATTGCTCCTCGACCTGCGCGGGTCTCAATGCGCCGGGCAAGTCCTGCTTGTTGTATTGGACGATGACGGGAACCTTGGCAGGGTCCAGGCCGGTGGTTCGCATGTTCGCGCGAAGGTTCTCCCAGGCGGCTCGGTTCTCCGAGACCTTGCCGTGAGAGGAGTCTGCAACGAAGACCACGCCGTCCGCCCCGGACAGCACGAGCCGCCGCGTGGTGTTGTAGCGGACCTGTCCAGGGACAGTGTAGAGCTGGACTTTGATCGAATAGCCGAACAACCTGCCGAGATCGAAGGGAAGCAGATCGAAGAACAGAGTCCGGTCGCCGCTGGTGTTCAGGGAGATGAGCCGCGTGTCGCCCGCCGGATCGGTGATGCGGTGGATCTGCTGGAGGTTGGTCGTCTTTCCCCCCATGGCGGGCCCGTAGTAGACGAGCTTCGCGACGAGTGTCCGATCGGTGTGGTTCCACTGAGCCATGAGCGCTTTCCCTGAGGGGCCTGGCTAGTTGAAGACCATGTAGCGGCTCATCGCGTAGATGAAGCGCCTCGTATCCATCGGGATAGCGAGGATCTCCTCGCCGAGGTAAATGATGCGCTCCCGCTCCACGTTCCGGAACTGCGCGGCAACCTCCGCGGCGACGCGGTTGATCAGAACGTCGAGGTCCCGCTTCGCCAGGGGGCGCAGTTGCACCGGTGTCTCCTGTGACATCCTCTTTCCAGCCATCGGCTGTCCTCCCTGTTGTTTCACTGGCTGCCCGCTTTTCTCTGCCTTTCGAGCAAGGCCCGGATCTTCGTGATGAGCTCCGTCGGGCTGTAGGGCTTCGAAAGGAAATCATCAGCGCCCAGCTCGATCCCGCGCGCGCGGTCGCTCTCCTGCCCCTTCGCCGAGAGCAGAATGATCGGCACGTCCTTCAGCGACTCCTCTCGCCGGATCGCTTCGCAGGTCGCAAAGCCGTCCTGATTCGGCATCATGACATCCAAGCAGATCAGGTCCGGTCGGCTGTCCTTGACCTTCTCCATGCACTCCACTCCGTCCACGGCAACGTCGGCTTCGAATCCGGCACGCTCGAGCAGGTACTGAAGAGGACGCCGGATGAAGGCATCGTCATCGACAACGAGGATCCTGGGCCGGCTCATCACGCTCCTCTCAGGCGTTTCACGACAACCACCGTGATGTCGTCGGCAGCCGCCGGGGAGTGAGTGAAGGTCGCGACCGCATCGAACACGGCGTCCCTCGCCTCCACACTCGTCCGCTCCGAGACGGATTGCAGCAGCCGCCTCAGCCGCTCCATTCCGAACATCTCTCCCAGGGGTGAGCGCGCTTCGAGGACGCCGTCGGTGAAGAGAACGAGCATGTCGCCGCGCTCGATGCGCACCCGCCTCTCCTGATAGCGGGCATCCTCGACGATGCCGAGCCCCGGCCCGCCGCCGGCGAGCTTCTCGAAGCCGCCTCCGGCGGCTCGAAGAAGAAGAGGGGGGTGGTGCCCGGCATTGCAGTACCGGAGCTCGCCTCCCTCCTGGAGCACGCCGTAGAAGGCCGTCACGAAAAGCCCGGGCCCGCCCAGGTCCTCGCAGAGGATGTCGTTGGCCCTGCGGGCCACTGTCCTCGGGGACAGCGAGCGCTCGGCGATCACCTTCACAACGCAGCGGGTGATCACCATGCCGATCGCCGCCCCGATGTTGTGACCGGAGACATCGGCCACGACGATCCCCATCTTCCCTCCGGGCAGGGCGACGTAGCCGTAATAGTCCCCCCCGGCCTGCTCGGCGGCGCGGACGGCGCCGGCGATATCGAAGCCGGCAAGGGCGGGCTGTGCGGTTGGAAGAAGACTCTGTTGGATCTGCCGCGCGATCTCCAGCTCCCGCCGGACCCGCTCGTTCTCCTGCATCCTCCGGGCGAGCCGGCCGTTCTCGATGAAGACCCCGGCCAGACCGGCGATCGTCGTGATCAGCTTCAAATCCCCGGCGGTGAACGCCGCATCGTCACGGCCCAGGACGATCTGCCCCACCGCGCCGCTTGCGGAGGGCATCGGCGCTGACAGTAGACTCCAGCGCCCGGAGCCCTCTCCGTCGATCAGCATCCCTCGGCCGGTCAGCATCGCTCCATGAGCCTCCGCGAGACGGCGGGCCTCCTCACCGGCCTCGGCCGCAAGGCTCCAGCTCCCGCCATCCGCTTGATGGAGAAAGACGCATCCGGACCTGGCCCGAGTGATCGAGGCCGCTTCCTGAAGGACGCGCCAGCAGATCTCCTCGGCGACGAACACTCCTGTGAGGGACCCCGCGAGCCGGTACAGCAGGTTCACCTCCTCGTACCGCTCGAGGATCTCCCGGCACAGGCTTTCGACCTCGGGAGCCGGCGCAACCCCCGGATCGGCGAGGGAGGACGAGGACCCCACTCACTCCTCCCGGTCCGATGAGAAAATCTCGGAGAGGAATCTGTCGTCCCGCAAGTTCATCCTGCCGAGGATGATCCTGCCGTCTGGACGGACCCGCCGGCAGAGCCACGTCATCGGGTCCTTCTCCCCTGCCGGGGCCGCCTCATTCTCCAGGAAGAAGTCCGCGATCCTCTCCTCGCTTGAGGCTGCCAGGACCCAGGTGTCGAGGATCCAGGAGTCCGGGCCCTTCCCGTTGGAAGAGGGGCTGCCGCCGACGACGATCGCGTCTACCGGCTTGCTGCGGGTGATAGGGCGTTCTCGGATCACGGAATTCCATTCGGCCGACTGGGTCTTCATCGATCCCCCCCTTCGTGAATGGCTGCCTCAACCAACCGCCTGTGCAAACACCTGGGTCGCTCGGCGATGGCGTCTCACAAGGGCAAGGTACGTGCCATTCCCTGCACTCATCCATGTGGCCCTCCCTAATGACTCTTTATGAAGGATTTAGTGGGCGAGATGACTCTGACAGTTTCGGTGGAACGAGACCTGCGGGCTGACAGGAAGTGACCGCCTATGGACACTCAGTGTCTGGTCGGTCGAACAGGGCGGTCAGATTTTGGCCGCGGACTGAGGCTCCACCTCCAGCCGGTATTTTTCGATCCGTCGATAAAGAGAGGCGCGGGGGATTCTCAGGATCCGTGCCGCCTTGAGCTTGTTGCCGTTCGTGTGAAGGAGAACGTCGCGGATATGGTTTCGCTCGATGTCCTCGAGCGGGCCCAGGCCGATGGCGGCGAATCCCGACCGCGCGTGTTGGATCGATTCGGGAAGGTCGCGGGGCCGGACGATCTCCCGGGAGGCGAAGATCGCGGCCCGCTCGATGACATGCTCCAGCTCCCGGACGTTTCCTGGCCAGTGATAGCCGCAAAGGAGCTCCTGCGCACGAGGCGAGAGCGTGCGCGCCGGACGCCGCAGCTTGTCGTGATAGCGACAAAGGAAGTGCTCCGCGAGAAGAGGGATGTCCTCCGGCCTCTCCCTCAGGGGGGGAAGCCTCAGGGTCACCCCGTTCAGCCGGTAATAAAGGTCGGTGCGAAACGCCCCTTCCTCGATCGCCTTCTCGAGGTCGGCATTCGTCGCCGCGATGACCCGCACGTCCACCTTGCGCGATTCGGTGCTGCCAATGCGCCGCACTTCCCGTTCCTGGAGCACTCGCAGCAATCCGAGCTGCGCCCGCGTTGTTGCCGCCACGATCTCGTCGAGAAGGAGAGTCCCCCCGTCGGCCGCTTCGAAAAGCCCCGCCCGTGAGGCGCTGGCACCAGTGAAGGCGCCCCTTGTCCATCCAAACAGCTCGCTTTCGAGCAGCGTCGAGGGGATCGTCGCGCACGAGACGGCGATGAAAGGCCCTCCCCGCCGGCTGGAGTGATTGTGGACCTCCCTGGCGGTGACCTCCTTTCCCGTTCCCGACTCGCCCAGGATGATCACCGTGGTCGATGCCGGAGCGACCTGCTCGATCTGCCCGTAGAGAGAGAGCATCGCCGGCGAGCGGCCGACGAGACTCCCGAGTGAGCAGCGCGATTCCGTGCGGCGCCTCAGTCTTTCGAGGTCCTCCGAGAGGCGCTTGCGCTCCAGCGCCTTCTGGATGTCGATGGCGAACTTCTCTGCATGCAGGGGCTTCGTGACGTAATCGTAGGCCCCCTCCTTGATCGCGCGGACAGCAGTGTCGATATCGCCGTGGCCCGTCATGATGATGACCTCGGTCTCGCACCAGCGCTGCTTGACCTGCAACAGCAGATCGATTCCGCTCACTCCCGGCAGCAGCATGTCCGCCAGCAGCAGGTCGTAAGGCCTCTCTTCCAGAAGAGCCAGCGCCTGCCGCGGGCTGGAAGCCACGTCGACCCGATGCCCGTCGGCCTCGAGGATGTCGCGCGTCAGCGCGAGAAGGCCCGGGTCATCCTCGCAGACGAGGATCTCGCCCCGGTGCTTCATTCCGTGGCCCGCCTGCCCGGATCGGACGGCGATGCGCCGGAAGACGCGCTCCCGCTCACCTGAAGGGTCGCTTGCTTGAGCCGCTGGCTCATCCTGGCGCAGTTGTCGATGATCATCTGGAGCCGCTTTCGACCAACTTCGGAGAGGGCCTCCTCCTTCATCAGTAGCAGCTCGGCAAGCCCGGAGATGGCCGTCAGCGGATTGTTCAGGTCGTGTCGGAGCCGGGACAAGACCGCCTCCGGCTCCAGGCTAGGCTCCGGGTCCGCGTTACCTTCGGCGATCGTCGTGAGATCCTGCGCCACGGATGGCGCCGCGAGTTTCCGTTCCATCTCATGATGTAATCTTGGCCCGCCTCGCCTGCCTGTCAAACCGCCTCCCGTGACCGCTGGGGGCAGCCTGCCGGGCTCGCCCCCCAGCACTCGACTTTCCCCCTCCCCCGCGCGTAATAATCACGCCGGAGCCTGGGTTTCTCGGGTGGGTCGATTGAGCGACGAGCAGCTTCTGGGCCTCTTCCTCGGCGGAGACAAGGACTCCTTCAACGTTCTGGTCGGACGTTGGGAGGGCCCTCTCTACCATTTCGCTTACAGGTTCCTCGGCCAGCACGAGGAGGCCCGGGATGTCTGCCAGGAGACCTTCCTGCGCGTGTACCGCCGGGCGGACCGCTTCCGCGATGGCGGGAAGTTCTCCACATGGCTCTACCAGATCGCCTTGAACCTGTGCCGCGACGTCGCGCGGAAGCGCAAGCGCTGGGACCGCATCTTCGTCTCCCCGCGGCGGGCCGAGGCGGGCGAGCGGGCGGTTGCGGAGCCTGCCGATACCGGCGAGGGCACCGAGGAGAGGGTGCTGCGCGCCTGGCAGAGATGGCGGCTCCGGCACGCTCTCGCCGCGATCCCCTCCGATCAGCGGGTGGTGGTGGTCATGAAAACGTTCCAGGGGATGAAGTTTCGCGAGATCGCCGAGATCCTGGGCTGTCCCGAGAGCACTGTGAAATCACGAATGTATTACGGACTGGCCAACCTCAGGCGGAGCGTGCCGGCGGGAGCGGGATCGGCTCGAGGAGACCTCGGCTCTGCTGCGCGGAAGCCTCGCGGGAGAAGAGGAGATCCCCGCAAGACCCCTCTCTCGCGTCTGGAACGACCCCCACGTCGTTTCCCCGGCTGGCGGGCCTCGCTGGAGCCGCTTCGTCATGGCGGCCTGTCTGCTGCCCGCCGCCTCCCTGGTCGTGCTTGCCGCGGGGAACACGCGCCTGCAAAAGGACGCCTCCGGATGGTCGCTCCAGTTCTCCCTTCTCCCCCGCCGGGAGACCGCTCGTGCCGTAACCGTGGATGAGGTCTCGAAGCTGGCGGAAGAGCACCTCCGGGCCGAGCTGAGCCAGCGTTTCGAACGAGAGCGCTCGATCCTCCTCGACGCCGTGGACAGGCGGCTGGAGGAGTCGAGAGAGACGCTGGTACGGGACCTCTCCCACGCCCTGGCGAGACAGGAGGAGACCCTTTCCGCGGGCTTCCGAAGCGACAAGGAAGAGCTGCTGCGGCGGGGCCGCGAGGTCGAGCAGATCGTCGGAACGGAGATCGGCCGGACCAGAGAGATGATCGGAGCGGTGCTCGCCGCTTCGGGTCCAAAGGTGACCGAACAGTGAAGGCTCTCGTGGGGCTGCTCCTGCTGGCGGCGCTGCCCCCCCGGGCGGCCCGGGCGGGCGTGGCCCCCCCTCCGGGCCCCCGGAGTGAGCTGCTCCGGCACGAAAGCGACTCCCGAGAGCGGCTCGACTGCTTCGCTGCCAAGCTGGACGCGTTGCTGCGCCGGCAGCAGAGCGAGGGGATCTATCCCGAGGCCTTCTCCTTCGGATTCGCTCTCGAAGGGCACGGGATCGTCTTTCTCTCGCGGGCCGTGCGTTCCCCCCTGGGCGCTCCGGCCGCCTACCTCCGCCTGCTGGGCGTGCCTGCCGCCTCTGGCAGCGCATTGGTCATGGAAAAACCTTCCGGCTCCGCCTACCTGCCCATCGAGCGGCTGACGGAGAAGGCTCGGATCGCCCGCGAGGAAGCCGATCTGCGCCGCGCGAGAAGAAGGCTGCAGATCTTGAGTCAGGAATTGCGGTCACTCCGCGACCTTCCCGACCCAACACCCCACCTCGAGATCGCCACGGACAGGGCGCCGGCGGCCGTGGTCCTCAACTGGACGGCCGAGCTGACCCGGCGGCAGATCGCGCTGGCGAGAATAGAAACGGAGGTCGCCTCGCTCGGAGCCCGGCTAGAAGAGGCGGAGGGAATTCAGGGGTATCCACGTGGACAGGATGCCCCCTCCGCGGCGCCTCCACGCGATCCCCTCGACAGGATCGCCGAGAGCGTAGTGGATCTTGTCCTGCAGGAGGGCCGTGCCCTTGCCTCGCACCGCGACGATCGCATCTCGATCGTCCTGCTGGTGCGTCCCGTCGGAGAGGAGAAACCGGATTCGGTCCTCCAGTTCAACGCGGCGGGCGCTGACCTTCCGGCTTCCCAGGACCCGACCGCGGTGGAGGCTGCTCGAAAGAAGGTTGTGGTGACGAAGAGCCCGCGCTGAGGATGTCGGCGCGCACGCGCGCCGCTGGAGCGAGTGGGACACCCTCGAGGCTGTCGAGAGTGGCTTCATCGTCACCGGCCGCGGAACGGAACGCCTCGGCCGCCTCGCCTTTCATCCCCAACCGCTCGCAGGCAATCCCGGACAGGTAGGAGAGAGTAGCTCGCGAGATCCCTGCTCCGGCGGGCAGGTCGAGGTGGCGCGCAGCCTCCCGCAAAGCCTGCGCATTTTCTCCGAAGTGAAGCAGCGCCGCCATCAGGTTCAATACAGCGATAGAGCGAGCCGGCTCTCCGGGGGCGATCGAAGCCGCCAGCGATGCCTCGACGGCAGCCTTGTGGTAGGAGAGGATGCCGCCGCTCGATGTGGACGCGCCGGCGGACTCGGCGAAGGGGAGCAAGGTCGGAGCCGGGGCCGGGAAGAGGGTCATCTGCCGGACGGTCCCTTGCCTGCGGATCTCGATCGCTCTGGAGCTCGGAGGACGCTGCGCGTCGCTCCACATCTTGTGAAGGGTTGCTGCCCCGGCGACCTTCTGGCCGTCCACGGAGACAATCTCGTCGCCGGGCGCGAAGCCTGCCTCTGCGGCCGGTCCGGGCCTCACCGAGAGGACGATGGGACCGCCGGCCAGCAGAGTGTCCAGAAGGATCAGGCCGGTAGCGGGCGCCTGTAGCCGGAGAGGTTCATCGAAGCGCGACAGCATGCCCCCCCACCGCGCGCCGTCCGCAGCGTCGAACTCCCAGGACTCCGGAGCGGCATGGAAGGGGGAGGCGACGGAGAAGCGCAGGCGTGGAGAGACGGTCCCGGGCAGAAGGCGGACCGACAGAGTGAGACCAGACTTCTCGCCTCGGGCCTCACCATGCTTGGCCCCTCCAGCATCCGATGCGGGCTTGATGCCGCCGGAATCCGCCGCTGGAGCGGCGCTGGCCGCGGCCAGCTCGTTGAGGTTGTAATTACGAAGGCCGGTCGCGGCCTCCCGCACACGATCGAGGATGCCGAGCCGCTCGTCCTCCGTCAGGCCCATCGTCGCGGCCGGGTCCGCTTCGAGGCTGAGCCAGAGCTCCGCCTTCGGGTGGGTGCTGATCTGCAGGCTCCTGCCGGCTGCAATGTCCAAGCTCTCGTGCCAGCGAATTCCCTCGGCGAACGCGACTTCGAGCGACCGCTTTCCGGCGCAGACCTCCCTCTCCGCCAGCGGCGTCTGCCCGATTGGCTCGCCATCGAAGAGCACGGTGGCGCCAGCGGGAAGCGACACAACAGAGAGGCGTGCCGTCGCTCGCGGAACTTCCACCGGCTTGAGCACGACCGGCGTCCGATCGATCAGGTCCACCACGACCATGAATCGGCGCGACTGCTCCGCGTGGCATACCTTCCTGAACGTGACCTCGTGCTCTCCTGGGGCGAGTGCCGCAAGGGTGAAGGACGCAGAGACGCCCTCCTCCCCTTCAGGGCCGGCGGCGGTCACACCCGCAGAGGCGCCGTCAACGATCACCTCCACTCCGGAGGGAACCGTCTGCAGGATCACAGCCCGGGCGTTGGGGGTCAGGACGAGGCGAAGATCCTTCTTCTCTCCGGGGCCGACCGTCACAGGAAGCTCTGCCGGATCGAACCCGGCGTGGCTTCCTGCGAGAACATGTTCGCCAGCTACCACCGCCCTGTCAGCGAGCGGGCAGCTTCCCGACGGCTGCCCGTCGATTGTCAGCGTCGCACCCTCGGGATCGCAGGCGACATTCACGAATCCGATCAGACCCGAACGGACCTTTCTGAACCGCTGGACGATCTTCGGGGAAACAGTCTTCTCGTCGAGCTGGTAGGAGGGATTGGTCCGGACCAGCAAGGCGAAGTCCGCTTCCGCCTTCTTGGCGCGGCCGAGAGAGATCTCGGCCTGCGCGCGAAGGTCGAGGGCGCGGCAGAAGAGCGTGAAGGACGCTTCATTCGCGGGAGCAGGTTGGCCGAGGGCCGACAGTGTCTCCGTCAGCTTCCGGACCGCCGGATCGAACTTCAGCTCGCCGAGAAGACGCTTTCCTTCGGCCAGCATGGCCGCGGCCGGCTCGGCCGGGTTTTCCTCCGCGGACGCTGGGCCCGCCAGAAGCAGAAAGCCGAAAGGGATCACCACGGCGCTTCGCGCAATCACCGCCGCCGAGAGAAGCGATCGGAAGAGATGATGTTTCATCGCAGCCGGACGATCCGCCCCGTGCGCCGCATCAAGGACGTACAGGTTGCCTGCCGCGTCGGTGGCCAGCGCCTGGATCGAGTCAAACCCTTCCTCCCCACGCCCCTGAGCCCCTCCGGGGGAGCGGACCGGCTGGGGACGAATGTGTCGGAGCTCGCGGCCGGAGGGATCCAGCAGCACCACGTCGCGCGTCTTCTCGAGCCCGACCCAGATCCTCCCGTCCGGATCAATGGCAAGTCCCTTGAGAGACCCGGCCCTCGCCCTGTACAGCAGCCCCTCGAACTGCATCGAGGGGCCGTAGCGAAGCAGCGAAGATTCCGAATCATCGATCAGCAGCACGCGGCGGTCCGGGGCCACAGCGATCGTCCCGATCCTCCGGACCTTCGGCACCTCCTTGTCCTTGCCCGCTGCGCCCGCCGCGGGAGCGATGGGCGCTTCGCCCGGCCTGCCGGCCTCCCGGCTTCCTGCTGCGCGCAGCCCGCCGGCCGGATCGGCAGCGAGCGCGATCGGCCTCGGCCAGGGCTGGCGCGCGATGGCCTTCCCGGTAGCATCGAAAGCAACGAGAGCATCCGTCTTCTCGTCGGCGACCCAGAGCGTCCCGTCCGCCGAGATCGCGAGGGAGCGAGGAGACTTCAGTCCCGCCCCCCCCGTGGCCGCCGCGAAGCCCTCGTCGAGCTTCCACGCTCCGGCCGCGCCCGCGGGGCTCCGAACGAGCCGTCGAAGGCGGTAGAGAAGGCTTTCCCTCTGAAGAGAAGACGCCGCCAGGGGGGATTCCGGAAATTGCTCTCTCAGGACCTGCAGTTCTTGAAGCGCCCGTCCGATCTCCCCTCTTCGGTCGAACAGGTCGGAGGCGAGGAAGCGGGCGCGCTCCGCAAGCGGGCTCCCCGGATCAGACTCGAGCAGGTTCAGGAGAGTGACCAGGCCCCTGCCCTCGGCCCCTTGGGCCAGATCGCATCTCGCTGCGGCAAAGGCCGCGAGATCCGCTTCCTGCGAATCGGGATGAAGCTGCCTCACCGCCATGAAGTCCGCATAGGCTTCATCAAGGTTCCGCCGCGGATTGACCGGGTCCATGGCGATGAAACCGAGCGAATAGAGCGCGGCGGGAGCGGAGTTCGAGGGCCTGTATCGCTCCCGGATCCTGGCGAAGAAGCCGGACCCTTTCTCCAGTCTCTGCAGGTCCACGCCGCCGAGCCCGGAGATGTCCACTACCGGGTAGTAGACGCGACCCTCTGCCAGGAGGGCATCGTCGGCGTACTCGCTGTCGGGGGCGACACGCAGGAGCTCCTCGAGCTGCTGCAATCCCTGCGCGGTCTTCCCTTCATCCAGCAGCCTTCTGCCCAGAAGGTACAGATTCTCGCCCGAATCGTCCGCCGCCGCGGCTTCAGAACGCGCAGGGACCACGAGCCCGGGCCAGAGCATCGCCCCCAGCAGCAGGATCTGTAGAAGAGTCTTGGCCACCGTCGATGAATTGTATTGCGCCTTCGTCCTCTCCTGCAGACCGGGCGCAGCGGCGCCTTTGGTGCTCAGGATGTCCCTTCTGAGGGCGGCGCCAGGGCGATTCGTTCTAGGCCCCGAAGCGGAAGGGGACCAAGGTGGAACGGCCGGGTTCAATGGTGATCGACTTCTCCTGGATCTCGCCGGTCGGCGAGTATTCGACCCTCAAGCGGTAGGCGCCGGGCGCCAGAGGTCTGTCCAGCATGGGCACCTCGTCGAGGAACCGGTTTCGCAATTCCCCTTTCCGGGAGGCAAAGACGCGGCAGTTGCTCGGGTAGGCCTGCACCGACAGCTTCCCCATCTCGGGAAGCGGTGGATCGATCCGCAGCGATTTTCCTGGCTCCACGGTCACTTCGATGGGAAACCGCAGGAACATGTCATCGTTGACGAGCAGGACCCTCCTGTGACCGGCCGGGAGGGTCAGCTCGTCGCCGGCCATGCCGATCTTCCGGCCGTCCTCCCGAACCTCCAGCGGAAAGCCCTTCGGCTCGAAGACGACGCGTCCGTCGGGCAACCTGACGAGCGTGACGGGGCTCACGAGCCGCCGGACGGCATCCGGATCGAGATCGGCAGGGATGGAGATCGAGGCTGGCTGATGCCCATCAAGCGAGAGGGTGACGACAGCCCCGGCGCAGGGATCCACGCGGATGAGGTCCGGGGTCTTCCCGCCGGACGCCCCCCCCTTCACTGTGATGAGGGCCCCTTCGGGCACCGACCGCACGGGCACCTCGATGCCCCGGACAGGCTCGAGCTTCAGCGGCAGCTCGTCGGGAGCGACGGCGGGATCGACGATCGTCTCGGCCGATCGGCAGCCTTTCACCGCTCGCACCTTCCTCGGGCCACGGGCAAGCTCGAGACGCAGGATGTCGCTGTCGATGAGGACGCCGTCGAGGAGGAGCTGGCTTCCCGGAGGATCCGTGGTGACATGGATAGCCCGGACCGGCGCGCCGCCTCCGGCTCCCCCCGCGCCTCCGTCGCGTCCGGATGTCCGTCTTCTCGCACCGCCGAGCTGGCGGGACGCCGGTTCTCCCGGGCCGCCACCTGCTGCGGAGACCTGCTTTCCTGCCCCGCGGTCCGCCATCATTCCCATTCCGTTGGATGAAACAGGCCGTTGGGCGCCCGCTGGCGGGACTGCCCGCTGAGTTCCCTGCTGACTCGAGAAGAAACCCGTTCGCCCCGCGCTCCCGCCGGCGCCGTCGAGGAGCGATTGCAGGAGCACAGCGGAGGCGATCACTCCTGCCGCGGCAACGCTTCCCAGCACACCGAAGAACGTGGCATTCCTGCGCCGGTCCGCCTGCGCCGCCGCCGGCGGCAAGGCGCGGGAGCTTGTCACCGCATCTCGCGCACCTGTCGGCGAAACGAAGACGCTTTCCGGTAGGGCCGATCGGAGGGCCAGGCTCATCTCTGCCCCGCTGGAGTGACGTTGGTCCGGATTCTTGCAGAGGGCCTGATGGACCACATCGCTCACGGCGCGAGGAACCGACGGGTTCAGGCCGTGCAATGGGGGAGGCTCCTCGTTGAGGATCCGGTACATCACAGCGGAGATCGTGTCGCCCTGAAAGGGGCGCTGCCCGGCGAGCAGCTCGTAGAGAACAACCCCGAGCGAGAAGAGATCGCTCCGGCCGTCGAGCTTCTTGCCAGCGATCTGCTCGGGGGACATGTAGTTCGGCGTCCCGATGAGCGTCCCATCGGAGGTGAGGGAGGCTTCGGGGTGTTTCGCCAGGCCGAAATCGGTGATCTTGAGGGTCCGCCCCAGGACCAGCATCAGGTTCGCAGGTTTCACGTCTCTGTGGACGAGGCCGCTGCGGTGTGCATAGTCGAGAGCCGCGCACGCCTGGATGCCGACATCGACCACCTGCTCCACAGCCAGCAACTCCGGAGCGCGGGTGAAGCGGTCAAGCCCGACCCCCTCGATGTACTCCATGGCGATGTAGGGCTTGTCCTGCTCCTCTCCGGCATCGTAGATCGTCACGATGCCGGGGTGATGCAGCTTCGCCGCCGCTCGTGCCTCCCGGAGGAACCGCTGGAGAGTCTCGCCCCTCTCTGCAGCCGGCATGGAGCCGGCTAGCTCGAGCACTTTGATCGCCACGGGCCGGTCGAGGCGGGGGTCGTGGGCCAGAAACACCCTTCCCATTGCCCCTCGCCCTACTTCCCGGGCGATCTCGAAGCGGCCCAGACGAAGCTGGCTCATTCTCGTTGACCGGTGATGAGACCGGAAAACACCACACCGGTACGAATAACATAGTTAGCGCCACGGGGCCAGGCAATCGGTCTGAGCGGCTGAGCGGGCCTGTCGGTCTGAGCGGCTGAGCGCCGATTGACCGGGATCGCAGCTACCCCTGCGACCGACGGGCGACGTTTGCTCCGCGCTCATCGGCGGCGGCCGCAGCCTGGAGCCGTCAGCGGACCGCGTTTCCTGAGATCAGTGGATGGCAGCGTTCCTGAGGAAGCGGTTCAGGTTGCGACGCTCCCACAACCGGGCGCGTGCGTAATGACGGAAGAGGGCTTCCCTTTCCTGGAATTCCTTCGAATGGGCCGACCGGCGCCCCCGGCCATCCTTCCGGACTCCCAGCGCGGCATGGAGCATCTCGTGATAGACGATGTAGTCGACGAAGTAGTGAGGAACGAAACAGCGGTCGAGGGCGGGATTGATCCGGATCAGGCCGCGATCCCAGTTGTAGGAGCCGAAGTGAACAGAGCGGCGGCCGGGCCTGGCGCTGCGCGTTCCCCAGGTGATGAATACCTGGAGCTTGTCGCCAAAGTACTCCTGGTTCAACCGGTCGTAGACCACCTTGAGGTCAAAGAAACTCCCCTGGTGGTTGATGGTGACGGATCGGCCTGCTGGATCGGCCTTGCCCGCCCGGTCCAGACCCGTCTCGCGGTAGAGCCTGATGACCTGCCGCCTGAGATCAGGCTCGGGTGTTTGGATGAACCGCGCCAGGGCGCGCAGGACACGGTCGGGGGCTTCGAGGAACATGCCATGCAGGGTAATTCCCATGGCGTCGCCGCCGTCCTGCCGGGCGAGCACGACTGAGCGCCGGTTGTCGGTCAACCGGAGCCTCACCCGACGCGCCGCAGAACGCGATAGGTATCGCTGGAGCTGCTGCTGCCTCATGCCCCTTCATCGCCCCCGGTTTTCCTGGTTCAGATCTTCCTGTGAGAGGTGGAACGACCCTCCTCGGAGAGGTGTGATTATCCTCACATGGAGCGCGCCCCGCAAGCATGGCAGGCGACTTTTCGCGTCCACGGGAGGCAGGAGATCGACAAATAGCCGTCTCGGAAGCAGACGCCCCCAGATCTTGCGCTGTAGCGAAAATAACACGCCTTTTCGAGTGCTCTCGGTCCAATTGCCAGGCGCTTGCCCGCTGGATGACCCGGCCCTACATTGTGGGGGCATTAACGGTCGTCTTGCGCGTGCCCGACGCCGTCAACTCCTTTTCCTCGCCGGCCCAGCTGGGACGCGCATGGAGCCACTCGCTTGAACCCTTCGAGGCTTGCCGCGTTCGCGCTTTGCGCTGTCCTTACGTTTTCACCCTTGGTCGGAGGCCTGCATGGCGGGGCCGAACGGAAGAGTGTCTGGACACAGGCCGACCTGCCCGGCGCGCGTGGAACAGAAGAGGCGGCTTGGAAGTCGGTGGCACCCGCAGGAAAAGAGCCCAAGACCGACGGCGGCTTCTCGATCGAATCCGTCCGGCAGTTGCTCGAAGAGGCCCTCCGTGCATCCGGAGTGTCGAATCAGGAGGAGGTCGGCCGGTATGTGGCACTCTTCCGGATGAAAGTGGAGGATATTCTCCAGCGCGCCGCCCGCCCACGTTCTCCCTACCGCCGGGCCCAGCGGCTGCATGCAGCGCTGCATGACAAGATCTTTCTCCGGTACTCGGCGGCGGCGACGGGGATTGATTCGGTCCTCGACAGTGAGGAATACAACTGCGTGTCGGCGACGCTGCTCTGGGGAATCGCGGCAAGGCTTCTCGGACTAGAGGCGAGAGTCGTGGAAGGTCCCAGGCACGTGTTCCTCAGACTCGGGACCGGAAAACGGAATGTGGACATCGAGAGCACATCCGCCGACGGTTTCGATTTGCGGCGGAATCCGATTCGCTTCCGTCGCTTCATCCTGGCCTACAAGCTGGCAGCCCCCGAGGATCCGGCATCTGCAGACCCGGGACGGACTCCCGAGAAGCGCTCCGAGCACGAAGCGGAGGGAGCATCGCGCGAGCTTTACGCCGCCCTGCAAGAAGCGCCTGGAGAGGGCGCCGCCGTCTCGCTCGAGCAGGGCGTGGCCTTCCTTTGGCACAACACGGCGGAGCGGCATCTGGATCAAGGAGAACCGCTCCAATCTGCCAGGGACTTCCGGGAAGTGTTCCGCCTGTATCCCGACCTGGCCCGCCGATCCGACGCTCTGGCCGGCTCCCTGGCTCGTGCCTTCCGAATCGAATACGAAGCTGGCCGGTTCGAGACCGCCTATCAGATCGCGGCAATCGAGCTAGAGATCTTCGGTGAGAAGACCTCAACGAGAGACAGGTTCCTGGCTGTGGCTTCGAAACGCATCGAGGGGGCCTGCGAGGCCGGAAGAGCTGCCGAGGCGCAGGAGATCCTGGACAGCTCCCGCGCCCTTCTGTCGGCCCCATCGGATGGAACGAGGTTGGAGAGACAGAACGCTCCTCGCATCGCCGCGGCCGCCGTAACGACGGGCGACTGGCGGCGCGCACGGGAAATGGCCGAGCGCTTCGCCAGCGTCGAGGCCGACATCGTCGAAGGCGCTCGCTTCATCGAATGGGTCGAGAGCCGGCAGGTGGATGCTGCCGATCCGGAGCGTCAGACATGCAGGGAGCCGCGGCGGTTCTCGCCCACACCGGTGCGATGAACGGTCTGCCCTGATGCTTCCGCTGCCGCCCTGGCCTTCACACTTCCGGCGGGGGAATTCAGTCCCCTCGAAGAGGAGTTCGCCCCAGAAGCCCCGGTCGGCGATGGTGAGCCTCAGGGTCCAGTCGGCTCAACTCCTGCAACCGACGATTCAGTAGTCTTCACGCCGAGGCCGCGAGAATAGGCTGAGGAGTTTCCGAGACGCCGACGCGCCAGCTCGACGGCTTCACGCGCCTCGTGCGCGATTCTCTGCTTCTCATGGCGGCTGGATCATTCAGCTCATGAGTCGGCGCCGTGGTAGTCTCCCGGGACAGGATACTGATCACGAAATCTGCACACGGGAGTTTGATCAGTATCCTGTCCCACAGGAAAGGAGACGCATGAACATCAACGAGATCGTCGGCCACGCGAAGGTGGACCGGTCCAACCCCCGATGGAAGACGCAGATCCCGAAGCCCGAGAAGGCGACCTTCACGCCGGGACAGACCTGGCACGCGCTGATGAAGACGAACAAGGGAGCGATCCGGCTGCGGCTGATGCCGGAGCTCGCACCGATGCACGTCACCAGCTTCGCCTACCTCGCGAAGCTCGGCTTCTACGACGGGC
>QHYA01000201.1 GCA_003223995.1 Acidobacteriota bacterium
CGCCCTGAGCAGTGTCAGGGGAAGCGGCCGAGGCTGCGCCTGGGCCGAGGGCCGTGCTGCCGGTGAACTCGTTGCCGCCCTTTGTGGCAAGCGTCAGCTCCCAGCGATGGCCCGAGAGGGCCCGTCCCAGGATGTTCTCCGCCAGCCCCTTGCCGACAACATCCGCAGTGTCAAAGAGGGTGATCCCGCAATCGAACGCCTTCTGAACCAGCCGCTCGATCTGCGCTGTCGCCGACGTTCCCCACCACGAAGGTTCGACACTCCAGAGACCGAATCCCACTTCGGAGACAAGCAGCTCCGTGCCCGGAAGACGGCGTCTCCTCACAAGCTCACTCCGCTTCCCGGTACAACCGCGTCCTCGCCGTCCTCGAAGCGGATCCATGCCTTGTGCCCGCCATCGTAGTCTCGCGCCCAGACGATCAGGCGCGCCGGGCGTCCTGCGAAGCGGCAGGAGGCCGTTCCGGGGGCGTCGATCCCCCTCATGACGCGGACGAAGGGGTTGTGCTCCCACTCTTCCCCGACGGTCGTCGCGGATGCGTGGCCGGGGAGGACGATCGTCTCCGGGGGCAGGGCCAGCAGACGTTCCAGGAGAGACCGGCGCAGATCCTCGAATGTGGTATGGCCGGGACCTTTCGTCCCGCCGACCGAGCGTCGAAAAAGCGTGTCCCCCGTGAAGACCCGCTGAGGAGTTTCCGATCTCGCCCGCACCAGGAGGGCGATCTGCCCGGCTGTATGGCCGGGGATGTGAAGGACGCGGGCTTCGAGGTCTCCGGCCGCCAGGACCTCCCCGTCCTCGAGCCGGCGCCGGACCCCCGGGATCAGCGCTGCCTCCAGGACGTGCACCGCCACGTCCGCACCCAGCTCCCTCCGCAGCGCCTCGTTTCCCGCCGTATGGTCGTGGTGGTGATGCGTGTTGACGATCCACAGCACCTTCACTCCCAGTGTTCTGGCAGCCGCCACGATGGGTTCCGGATCAGCGCCGGAATCCACGATGATCCCTTCTCCTGCTTCCCGATCAGCGACCAGGTAGCTGTTCGACAGCCACCCCGGGTGCATCCAGCGCTCGCAGACCATGACCCCTCCGTCGTCCTGCTCCGATTCGGCCTTCCGGGGCCGCGCATGAGCCGCGGCGGGAGCGCTCCGATCGCCCCCGCCTACGCCGCCGCCGGTGACTCGTGCGCTCGGTGAGCTCAGTCCTCCGGGGACGGGAATTAGTGAACAATTATACCGATCATGGAAGCGCCGCCATTTCGGCGGCCGCAGCCGCGTTTTCGGTTTCCCGGAGGTGTGAGATGGCAAAGCTCCTGCCAGTGCTTCTGTTCCTGCTTGCGTCCTTCCTGATCGCCGCCCCGTCCAGGAGCGAGCCGTCCCTTTCCCGTGGCGACACTGCCGGGCCGGCCAGCGGCCCGATGGCGCACACGTTCTCGATCGTCGCGCGCGACCCGAAGACGGGCGAGATGGGCGTGGCCGTTCAGTCCCACTGGTTCTCCGTCGGATCTCTCGTCTCCTGGGCGGAGGCGGGTGTCGGCGCGGTCGCCACGCAGTCGATCGTCGAAGTGTCCTACGGTCCCAAGGGGCTGGCCCTGATGCGAGCGGGAAAGAGCGCGCCCGAGGCTCTCAAGGAGCTTCTGACTCAGGACGAGCAACGTGACGTGCGTCAGGTGGCGATGGTGGATGCCCTGGGGCAGGTTGCCGCCTGGACAGGGCGGAAGTGCATCCCGGCTGCGGGGGACCAGCAGGGAGGTCAGTTCTCGGTAGAGGCCAACCTGATGTCGAACGACCGCGTCTGGCCGGCGATGAAGACGGCGTTCGAGGCGGCCGAGGGAGACCTCGCCGACCGGATGCTCGCGGCTCTCGACGCGGCCCAGGCAGCCGGCGGCGACATCCGGGGCAAGCAGTCGGCCGCGATCCTGATCGTGTCGGGGGAGAGGAGCGCAGAGCCGTGGAAGGGGAAGCTCATCGATCTCCGCGTCGAGGATTCGCCGCGCCCCCTGGAGGAGCTGAGGCGGCTGGTGGGGGTCCAACGGGCGTACCGCTACGCGGACCAGGGAGACGCGTTCGTCTCCCTGGGGAAGATCGACGACGCGATGAAGGCTTATGCGCGCGCCGCGGAGCTGCAGCCCGCCAACAACGAGCTCGCCTACTGGAGGGCGGTGGGGCTCTGGAACGCCGGCAAGAAGCCGGAGGCGATCGCTGCCTTCCGCAAGGTCTTCGCGCGCGACCGCCGTTGGGCGGCGCTGACGCCCAGACTCGTGCCGGTCGGCCTGCTCGCGGCCACACCCGAGGAGCTCAAGAAAATCCTCGGCCGGCTGAGCTGAGATGACTCATCTTCCGTTGCCTGGCCGGCGGTGTCGCCGTACACTGGTGCTCTCCCAGCAAGCGCTTACCGAAGGTTCGATAACTCTCAGGGAGGGACACGGCGATGAACCGCAACTTTCCGACTCTGGCCGCCGCCGGGCTGGCGGTCCTCCTGACGGCTCTCGGCGCTACGCTGCCCGCTTTCGCTCAGGCTCCGGACTGCACGGGGATCTCGGACGTTTCGGATTTCGACGGGTCGGCAGTCTCCGACCTCAACGGGTCGCTCGCCACGGTGCGTGTCGCATCCGGACTGACAAAGCCCACGTTCGTGACGGCGCCCCGCGGGGACATCAACAGAGTTTTCATAGTGGAGCAGGACGGCAAGATCAAGATCCTCAAGAACGGCTCGATTCTTCCGACGCCGTTCCTCGACATCAGCGGTTTGACCCAGTCGCCGGCCGACGGGGGAGGAGACGAGGAAGGACTCCTCGGCCTGGCGTTCCACCCGGACTACGCGACGAACGGATGGTTCTTCGTCTACCACACGCTCCACGACGGAGCCTCGAACATGAACAACGTCGTCGCCCGCTACACCGTCTCGGCCGGCGATCCCGATCAGGCCGACTCCAGCACCCGCCAGGTGGTCATCACCTTCAACCACCCGACCTTCACCAACCACGATGGAGGCATGCTCGCCTTCGGGCCGGACGACGGCTATCTCTACATCAGCACCGGAGACGGCGGAGGGGCCTGCGATCCGTCGGCCAACGCCCAGAACCTCAACTCCAACCTCGGGAAGCTGCTGAGGATCAACGTCAACAGCCTGCCCTACACGATCCCACCGGACAACCCCTTTGTGAACAAGGCGGGCAATGACGAGATCTGGTCCTACGGCCTGCGCAATCCCTGGCGCTACTCCTTCGACCGGATCAACTCGACGCTCGTCATTGCCGATGTCGGACAGGACAAGTGGGAGGAGATCGACTGCCGGCCTGGCACGAGCGCCGGAGGGGAGAACTATGGCTGGGACCATTACGAGGGGACCCACTGTCCCAACCCCTCCTGCGGGAATCAGGGAAGCTGCTCGGTCACCAGCTACGTGGGCCCCATCAAGGAGTACTGTCACAGCACGACGGACTGTCCGTTGACCGGCTGCTCGATCACGGGAGGCTACATCTACCAGGGCTGCAGGATGTCCGACCTGCACCGGACCTATTTCTATGCCGACTACTGCTCGGCCTTCATCCACAGCTTCCGCACCGACGCGAGCTGCGCGGCGCCCGCCGACATCGATCGCACGACCGACCTGGCTCCGGGAGGCGGCCTGGACATCAAGGACATCACCTCCTTCGGAGAGGACGCCCGGGGGGAGATCTACATCTGCGAGCGCGGCGCCGCGGGCGTGGGAGCTGGGGAGGTCTTCAAGATCCTGCCAACTCTGAGGATCATGGAAGTGTCGGGGATCAACGCCCCGCAGTTCCTCCCTGCGAAGAGCGCCGCCTGGACCTGGGAAGACCTCACGGCAACCTCCTCCCATCCGATCGCCAATTACAAGGTGTATCGATCCGGGAGTCCGACGGGCGTCTTCAACTGCGTCCACCAGGGGCCGACCAATTCCTGGGCCGGGGGGGATCCCGCGGTGCCCGCGCCGGGCGGCGTGTTCTACTATCTCATCACGGCGGTGAACGCCGATGGGGAGGAGGCGAGACCGGGGAACCGCTCCGACGGAACGCCACGCACCGTGAACACCTCCTCCTCCTGCCCTCCGTAGCCGCGCGGGAGGGGCCCCGGCTGCCGCAACCTCTGGCGGCCCGCTTTGCTCGCGGGCAGCAGCCGTCCGCCGCTGCCCTCGCTCGCCGGCGTTAGAGCCGAGTCATTCAGGAAAGGCTGTCGGCCTTGCGGCATCGGCCGGCCAGCGAGGCCCAAATCGGGTCGCGGGACCTGTCGTTCATGCCGTCTCTTTCGCGCACCGGCCGCTACACCTTTCGCTTCCACGCTCTTTCCGCGGGCTGCGAGGGGGTGGTGACCGGTGTGATGACCCTCAACGACATCGTTCTTCGGAAGACCCTCGGCGCATCGGACGCCGTGCTCACATTCTTCGTCACCGGACAGTCGGTGGGGCTCGTCTTCCCCGCCCTCTGGACAGACTTCACGCGCGGCCGCTACCTCCGCTCCTCTTATCTGTGGTTCGGGCTCCTGGGACGGCTCGCCCTCGCCTCTCTGTTCATCGCAGCGCGCCCGCTGCCTTTCGCCGTCATCATCGTTCTCACGACGTTCATGTACAACGCCCTGCTCCCCGCGCAGAACATGCTGTTCCAGGCGAACTATGCTCCTGCGGAAAGGGGACGCGCCTTCGGCGCGGCGCGGCGGCTGCTGGCGGCGGCCCTGCTGATCGCGGCGCTCGGCGCTGGGCTATTGCTCGAATGGGACAGCCACGCCTACCGTTGGTATTCCATCGCCGTCGGCCTCATCGGCTTCGCCGGCTGCGCGCTGTTGTACCGGGTGCGCCTGCGGCGCCTCCCGGGGGCGGGCCGCGGGGAAGCGCTCGCCCTTTCCCCCTCGCGGCGGGCTCCTCCGGGAGCCCTGGAGATCCCCTCCCTTGCGTGGTTCCGGCCGACGGCCCTGCGCCTCGCCTCCAGCCTGGCCAATCCCTTCGCGGGCTCCGTGCGGACCCTGCGCTCCGATCGCGCGTTCCTCTCCTACGAGTGCTACTTCTTCCTCTACGGCATGGCCTTCATGATGCTCCAGCCCGTGCTTCCCATCTTCCTCGTCGAGTACCTCGATGTGGACTACTCCCAGGCGGCGACGGCGAAGGGGCTGATCATGTACGGGATGTTCATCCTGCTCTCCCCCCTTGCCGGCGTCCTCTCCGACCGTGCCGGGCCCGTCCGGCTCGCCGCGGGAGCTTTTGCCCTGCTGTCGCTCTTCCCGAGCTTGCTCTGCCTGACACGGAACGTGGCCAGCCTCTATGCCTCCTTCGCCTTCTACGGTGCGGCGATGGCAGCCGTGGATGTCGCCTGGAACATGGGGCCGATCCATTTCGCAGGCGAACGGGACTCGACGGTCTATATGGGCGCTCACACCGCCCTGGTTGCGATCCGCGCCCTCATCGGAGGGCCGCTCGGCATCATCGTGATGAGGCTCGCCGGCACGCCCCGAGCCACGTTCGTGGGGGCTGCGATCCTGTTTCTCGCCGGCGCCGCCGGCATGCGCCGCCTCGCCGCCCGCACCGCCGTGCGGCGGGATGCGACGGCCGGCTAGGAATGATCCGCGAGCAATATTTGGGCAGGTCCGAGAGCGGCTAGCGGCAGTGCATTGCTCCGGGGGGAAAGAGGCGGCGGGCGACTCGGTCGCCGTGAGGAGGCGACGTGGACTTCCGGCTACGAAACGCCACGTCGGACCCTCACGGCCTTCTTGTCGCTCGCCGTCTCCTCGCTCCCTCTTGAAGCCCTCGAACAATCAAGTTACTGCTGAACGAGCGTGTCTACTCCCACGATGCTGACCCGGCCGTGGGAGACAGTACGTGTATCTCCCGACGTCGCACAGTTGACGGTGAACGTCACCTGGGAAGACGAGCCGGCGGCGGGCGTGAACACTCCTTCCAGCGCGATGCCCCCCTTGGCGACGTTTCCGGGGTCTCCCAAAAGCAGCGTGTCCAGGCGATCGATCTGCGTGGTGACACCGTTCTCCACCGCCGCGAGGGTGCATGTCACCTGCGTCTGTCCCTTGGCGAAAGGCGCATTCAGCTTGGCATCAAGCATGTACGAGTTGGTTCCGGAGACGGTCTGAGAGAGCACCGCGGTGCTGGCTGAGGTGATCGATGCCGAGTCGAATCTCTTGTGCCATCCGTAAGTCTTGCCCGGAGCTCCGTCCTTGCCGTTACAGATGACTGTAGGATTATCGCTACCGAGCGGATCGTCCACCCACGAGTTCAAGAGCTCGTCGACGTGTTGAGTGTAGACAAGAAGGGCCGACCCTTGCTTGCAATCGCTGGGATAGCCCAGGGCCCCCGGTTGGACGATGACTTTTCTGGAGCCTCTCCCATGCCAACCCTTGTCTCCCTTTTCCCCTTTGTCTCCCTTGTCTCCCCTATCTCCCTTGTCTCCCTTCTGTCCGTTGGTACCCACGGCTCCGTCCTTTCCGTGACAGACCACCGTCGGATTGTCGACAGCGAGAGGATCATCCACCCATGAGTTCGTTGCTTCGTCGACGTGCTGGGTGTAGACGAGGAGGGCCGAGCCCTGCCGGCAATCACTCGGATAGGCCGGGTCGCTCGGCGGGACGACGACTTTTCTCAGACCTTTTCCGTGCTGGCCCTTGTCTCCCTTGTCGCCCTTCAATCCATTGGTGCCATCCTTTCCGTGACAGACCACCGTGGGATTGTCGCCACCGACAGGGTCATCCACCCAGGAGCTCGATGCTTCATCCACGTGCTGGGTGTAGACGAGGAGGGCCGAGCCCTGCCGGCATTCACTGGGATAGCCCGCACCGCCCGGCGGGACGACGACTCTCCGCAAGCCCTTTCCATGCAGCCCCTTGTCTCCCTTGTCCCCCTTGTCCCCGTGGTCACCCTTCTGTCCGTTGGCGCCCGGGGCTCCGTCCTTTCCGTGACAGACCACCGTCGGATTGTCTTCGCCAAGGGGATCATCCACCCACGAGTTCGTTGCTTCGTCAACGTGCCGGGTATAGACGACCAGAGCAGAGCCCTGCCTGCAATCACTGGGGTAGTTCAGGTCGCCCGGCGGGATGATGACTTTTCTGAAGCTCTTCCCATGCTCTCCCCTGTCACCTTTGTCTCCCTTGTCGCCCTTCTGTCCGTTGGCGCCCGGAATTCCGTTCAGTCCGTTCTGCCCCGGCGCTCCATCTCTTCCGTTCAGCCCGGAAATCCCATCCTTGCCGCGGCAGAGGTAGGCTGGAGCGGTACCGTCGTCTTCCCACGCCCCATTGACGAACTGCTGGGCGTAGATGGCGGCGACCGCACCCTGTTCACATCCTGTAAGCGCGTACTGCGAGTCTGACGGCTGGATCAGGGTCCTTCTGAAGCCTTTGCCGTGTTGACCGTTCTGACCCGCGAGTCCGTTGATTCCTGTGTCGCCCTTCTCACCTTTCACACCCTGCACACCCTGGACGCCCAGATCGCCCTTGGGCCCTTGCGGCCCAAGCGCGCCGACGTCGCCCTTCACGCCGGGCAGCCCCGCCACGCCCTGGACGCCCGGATCGCCCTTGGGGCCTTGCGGCCCGATCACGCCTGCGTCGCCCTTGTCGCCCTTCACGCCAGGCAGCCCTGCCACGCCCTGGACGCCCAGATCGCCCTTGAGCCCTTGCGGCCCGATCGCGCCGACGTCGCCCTTGTCGCCCTTCACGCCAGGCAGCCCCACCACGCCCTGGACGCCCGGATCGCCCTTCAGTCCTTGCGGGCCGATTGCACCGGGATCGCCCTTGGGCCCTTGCGACCCGATCGCGCCGGCGTCGCCCTTGTCGCCTTTCACGCCGGGCAGCCCCGCCACGCCCTGGATGCCGGGATCGCCCTTCGGCCCTTGCGAGCCTATTGCGCCGGGATCGCCCTTCGGCCCCTGCGGTCCCACTGGACCCGGCCCACCTCCAGGCAACGAGAAATTGAAGGAAACGCCATCGTTGTACGGGGTTCCCTGGCCGGTCGAAACGATCATTCGGTAGGTGCCCGCGGGATTGAAATCGGCACAGTTGATCAGGACGCTGATCTGGCTGTCATTCCACTGTCCAGAGCCCGGAATGAAGGTCTTCTGGAAGCCCCCGCAGCCGATGTTGACAGCTGGAGTGGCCCCAGTGTTCGTGAAGTTCCTGCCGTATATGATCAGCGTTCTCAGAGAACTATTGAAGGCTGGCGTGGCCGAGTGCGTGTCTAACCCACACGAACTATCCAGCGTGGCGCTGCTAACCTCCAGTTGGTTTGCGGAATGTGAGTCAGGGGTTTGAGCCCTGCTGACCGACAATGCGACAACAGGTAAGAGAACTGCGAGGACGACGGCAACGGTGTTTTTCCCCAAAAACCGCATCTGAGCCTCCTTGAGCA
Organism: Acidobacteriota bacterium; assembly: GCA_003223995.1. Taxonomy (GTDB): domain Bacteria; phylum Acidobacteriota; class Polarisedimenticolia; order QHYA01; family QHYA01; genus QHYA01. Next base: position 8,351 of record QHYA01000201.1, read on the forward strand.
CGTGGGAATCTCCCAAGTCTGAATTCGATGGGATCGCCTCTTCCCGGATGTCGTGCCCACCGATGGCCTGCCGCCCCGCTCTTTGGGGGAGGGTGTCAGTATCATGCCCAGGCAACGGTGCCGAGAATGACTTGAGCCTTTGGTCGCAGAATCCGGCCTGGGTGACACGAGACTGCTACCGGAAGCTGCATCGAAGACGGAACTTGTTTTTCCTGTCCCTGCTCACCTTTCGATGAATTCATCCCCCCATTGGGATGATGTCGGACGGGCATGAGCAATCCTCGTGCCGAATGACACACGCTCGCGGCATCTGCAGCAACCATGGGCCTGAGCGAGCCTTTCGGACCCTCACGGCCTCTTGAGAACTGCCCCTTTGAAGAGTCGTGTTACAGGAGACTGATACACAGAGTGGCCCTTCTTTCCGCTTCTACACGGGCGACCTCAGGAGCAATCTGATGCTTCTTGAGTTTCCGGTAGAGGGTCATCCTGGAGCAATGAAGCTTTCGGCACGCTTGGCTCTTGTTCCAGTTTGTCGACCGAAGGGCCGACAAGAGCCGCTCTCGCTCGTCGCTGGCCAACCCGGCTTCGGCATGAGTCGCTTGCCACAACTGCTCTTCCACTTCGAGCCGGGATATCCGTCTGGACGGACCGTTGACGAAGAGCGTCTCGAGCAGGTTCCTGAGCTCGCGCACATTGCCCGGCCAGTCGTAACCTTGGAGACATTCGAGAGCTTCCTTCGAGAGCCCCTCGACAGCCTGGCCGAACTGTCGATTCAGGCTGAGAATGAAATGGTGAACCAAATCGGCCATGTCCTCGTTGTGCTCGCGCAGAGCCGGGATCGTGATCCTGAATACGTTGAGCCGATAGAACAGGTCCCGCCGGAACCGCCCAGCCTGGACCATCTGCTCGAGCCTGCGGTTCGTCGCGGAAATGATCCGGATGTCGAGAGGAACGATCATCCTTCCTCCGAGCCGGACGACACTTCGACTTTCCAGCGCATTGAGAACTTTGGCCTGGGAGAGATCGCTCATGTCTCCGATCTCGTCGAGCAGGACGGTGCCGCCCTCGGCCAGCTTCAACTTGCCCGGATAGCCGGACACGGCGCCCGTGAAAGCGCCCCGCTCATGCCCGAACAACTCGCTCTCGAGCAGCGCGTCGGGGAGGGCCGCGCAGTTGATGACGCTGAGAGGTCGAGCCTTCCGTGAGCTGCCGAGATGGATAAGCTCCGCGGCAAGGTACTTGCCCGTCCCCGTCTCACCCGTGATGAGCACCGTGCTGTCCGTCCGCGTCGCGGCCGCAATTTTTGCCCTGACGGCCCTCATGACGGAGCTTCCTCCGATCATCTCGGCCTGATCGGGCGGACCTCTCCGGAGCAAGCCTTCAGTCCGGCCATTCCAGCCGTTGTTGGAGGCCAATAGAAGCGGCTGACTCATGTCGGAGTCATGGTGC
>QHYA01000202.1:0-10174 GCA_003223995.1 Acidobacteriota bacterium
ACACGACGATCCAACTTCGCGTTCCGGATGCCGTCTACAATCTGAACGGCAACGCACATCCGTCCAATCTCCAGATGTGGATCCTCGGACCGGCCGGGTTGAGCTTCTACATCTCGGCATTGACGTTGACGGCCACGGTGGTTGATACCACTGGATGTTCGGCGGGCGATTTCTTCTCGAACATCGGATGTTCGTTCAGCGAATTCGCACAGAACGCCTGGAACTTCCTTATCCTGATCGGAAGCGCCATCGCCTTCGGGTTCCTAGTCATCTTCTGGTTCGTCGGCATGATTGGCATCTTCTTCGGAGCTCTCGGGTCCATCCTCGCTCTCCCATCGGCGCCGCCCATCGTCAGCGGCTTGGTCGGCATTCTGATCATCGGTTGCCTCTTCTTCGTCGCCATCGTCATCATGGGGAAGATCCGAGGGACGGGGAACGTCGGATGAAAATCACCCAGGAGAATCGGATCACTTTCGGCACTCCAGGGGATTCCATTACGCGTGACTCCCTCCGTGGAAGGTCCCGGAAACGGATTCACATGGATTGGCCATTGGTCCGCGTTTGGCAGCTCTTCAACCTCGAGCTCTCTCTCACATTGGCGGTCCTTCTACTCATCGCACCCCACCTCGGCGCCGTACCTCCGAGTGTCACGACTTCCGCTGCGACGATGATTACGGATTCCACGGCAATGCTCAATGGGAATCTTGGAGCCATCGGGAACGGGACCGTCGCCGGTAATGTCGTGACGGTTCGCCAGTTCGCACACAATCGATGCACCGGGACAACCTGTGCCGCGACTTTGGCTCTCCCGACGATCCGCAATGATACCATCGTCGTGATCGTCTCGAGCAACGGGGGCTCAACGACTCCAACGGATGACGGTGCCAACAACTACACCGGATGGAACACGCTGACGGACCTCTCAGGAAGGCGACTCTTCCAATTGGACTTCGCGGGGGTCAATGAGGGTCCCACCCTTGCGGCTCTCTATGGCGTGACGAATCCGATGCAGACGGTGACGGCCCATTCGACCGGCAATCCGTCCGGCCTCTTCGTCGCGGAGCTCTCCAAGTCCATCCCATTCCACGCCACGATGACGCAGATCACGAACACGCCAGCAAATGTCTATGGGGTTAGCGTCAACCACACCTACGGATTCATCCTCGGGGATCTGATGATGAATGCCGTGGCCGGGAACTGCAACTCCTTCGCCGCATACGAGGGAACGAAGGTCGATACCTACGAGGGCCCGTTCCTGGCCGTTGAGTGCTCCTATCTGATGAAGAACACGACGGGAACCCGACTCTCGATCACGGACTCGAATGGGATCCGGAGCGGGAATGTGATTCAACTGTTGCCTGCGGCCGCCTCATGCGGATTCCTTTGGGGGACATCTCCGACTCTCGTAGGGGCGATGAATGTCACCGTGGAGACGCGGATGGCGACCGGCGCGTTTCAGAAATCGATCTCCAGTCTGACGGGAGACACGACGTACTTCTTCCGAGCCTGGGCGTACTCGAGCTCGGGATTCGTGACGGGTTCCATCCTCAGTTTCACGACTCTCCACGGCAACCAATCGGATCCCCGGATGAGGAACGTCGAAACAATCACGAGTCCGATTAGCAGCCATCCGATGATCGGCTCTCCCGTGGCGACCTTGATCAGGCCGATGCCGAGTGCCAACGGCCAAATGATCCATGGAAATGGAATGAGGAACTTCGGTTCGTTCGGATCCCGCTTCATCTCAGGCCCGGCGCATTGTAGAACACATACATCACGAGATAAATGACGCCGAAGGAGAGTCCGCTCCAGAGCCATTCCTGGCGAGCGCGTTCATCCTCGAACCGCATGACCAACCCCAGGAGGATCCAACCGATTGCCGTCGCAATCGGCGCGGCCTGGATCATCGTCGGTCCAATCATATCCTCGAGACTCAATGCAGGTAGGATGGACGGATGCGCTCAAATAGCCAATGACGTATGGAGGCAGGCCCCCAATGTCAGACGCTCCTTCGGTGCAGGATTCGGTCTATCAGACCCTCGTCGGTCCGATCCGGATCGAAGTCCCCTCCGAGAAATCGGCCAATTATGCCCTGGACCGGTCCCTCACCCGTTCCAGGGCCATCCTCGACGTGACAAGGGATCCGATGACGGCGGAAGATATCTTCCGACAGACCGCGAGCATCCCGATGGCGTCCCTCTACCATCTCCTGAACTCGATGGTCCGCCTCGGATGGCTCCGGGTGTATTCCATTCCGAACAAAGGCGGCCGAGGCAATCGGACGAAGGTCTATACATCCGCCATCGTCGCGGATCCGTATCCGCGCACCTGTCCGGTCTGTGGAGTCACGGTGTACTCCATCGAGAATGAGGCGCGACACCGGCAATCGCGGGATTGCCTATGAGATTCCTCGAGGACCGCGACTTCCGCGATCTCGAGCAGTTCCTCGATGGTCAGAAGTTCGGCCGCGAGCTCTTCTCCGGACATATCTGGAAGATCACGACAGTTCTAGTCGCTGCGGCGGTCCTCGTCGGCGGCGGCGTCGCGGGGGTCGCTTTCCTGAGTCACGCATACACCTATCGCGGCAACACGGAGGTTCAGCATCTCCTGTTCGTACCGTTCGACCACATCCCGAACGATGGGGGCCCCCAGCTCAGCATTACGTTCCTGAATGGCACGACGAGCGGGTTCAACTTCTCCGTTCTGAATCGCTTCCGTGGATCCATCGACTACCGCGTTCTCTTCAATCTGATGATGTTCGACGCGGTGATCCAGAGTGCCTCGGGCACATTGGTTCAGTATGCCATCAATCCCGCGAATGGTCGGCTGATCGACAATACGAGTACGCCGATTACTTGGAATATCGGCCCGACGGGACCAGGGACCGCCAGCGGCAATACATCCGTGTTCACGGCCGTGGATCTCGTGAACGATGCGGGAGAACAGTTCTTCCGAGCGGACATCACGATTACGTTCATTCTGATGGCGCCCATGCTCGACGGCATCTACTCGATGGATGTCGGCCTAATCGCGCCGTGAATGTTCATTCCAGATAACCGCTTCAGAACGGTTAAATAGACACCCTGCATTCTCTTGTCTATGCCTCAGCCGGGACAGAGGACGATTACTCTCAAGGCAGAGGACATTGACGCCGCTGAGAAGGATATGGCCCTTGCTGCCGACCTCGGCATCGGCTATTCCTCCCTCGCAGAGTTCGCTCGGGACGCGATGCGTCAGCTCGGCGAAAAGATCCGCCGGAAGCGATCCCATGGCTTCATCCCGATCACGGAGCAGAAGCTAGGTGGCATGGGGGATACCTAGATGGATCCGGCCGTCAGGGAATCCGTGCTTGCGGACCTTCGTCTTGCGAATGCCTTCTTCGATGCGGCCAGTCGCATCGCCGGAGTCGGCGTCCTGAAGCGCGAGGCGATCCAGATGGGCCATCAGCTGTTGCAGATCGCCATGGACCGGATGAAAGGGAGCCAAGCCTGATGCCTCGCTCCATTCCGCGGTTCATCGAGAAGCTGCCGAGCGGCACGATCACCGCGATCCAATGGGATTGCGGCTGCGCCTGGGACGTGAACGTGGGGCAGATCATCTGCAAGAGGCATCAGGAGGATCCGGAGGCATGAACGCGAAACGGCAAGGAATCCTTGTTTCGGAGAATCTCGCCCTTTACAAGCGCATCCGCGAACTCGAAGCGGAACTCGCTGAACGACGGGAAGAATACTTCGTGGTAGTTCGGGAACGACAAGATGCCGGGGCCCGCGTCGCGGAACTTCTCGAAGCCATCCGGAATCACGATGAGTACTGTCCGGACGAGTGCGAATACATCGAGGGGGGACGGTGGCTCAAAGAGCAACCTGAAGCCCGCGAACGGGAGGCGGATTGACGATGACGGCGGGCGGTTCGAGGATGGAAGCAAACCTCCATTCCCCCTACCTTACCGCCCGCAAGTCTTTTTGGTGATCCCGTGCCCCTGAAGAAGCGCCCTGTCAAGTATCGTTGTCTCGACGGATGCGGACGGCTTCCGAACATGGAAGAGGCCAGAGCCCACGTCGCATGGGATCGGCATCGGGTCGTGCGAGTGGACGATCTACCGCGAGCTGATCCCATCCTCGTGAAATTCATTCACAACAAACATGGCGGCAAGACCCGTTGCCGGCAGCGATGGTTCGCGCCGAGACAGGCGAATTGTCCGACGTGCGGGCGATACATCCGTCCGACGTTTGCGGACGATGCGAGTGGCGCCGTCCGACGACAGGCCGACGCTAGGCACGAAATCATCCCCATAGAAAACGCGGGGGAGAGAAAGAGAAAGAGAAAGAGAGACAGACGATGACAGGCACGAGCGAGGGCGCGGAGGCGAAGGCGGGAGCGGGGGACCCGCCGGAGCCTCGCCCGAGCCCGGCTCCAAGCCGCAAGAGGCGCGGCGGCCGCAAGCGCGGCGACTCCGAGCTCGACCCGGAGATGGAACGCCTCGTCCGCGAAGTCGGCCGGTCCAAGGTCGTCCCCGACTCCACGGCCATCGAACGCCATTACACGCGCTCCCTGCGCTTCCGGCACCTGATCGTGGAGTTCCTCCTGGAGGCCGAGGGGACGACGTGGGCCGATCTCGGGGAGCTCCACGCGCGGGCCGCGAACTACGCGGGCTGCGCCTCGCAGACGGCCGCCCGGTGGGTCTACCAGCTGACGCGCGTGGGGGGCCCGTTCCGCCTCGTGGAGGCCGTGGACCATTGGATCCTCGAACGGAGGGAAGGATGACGACTTGGGGCGGATGGATTCTCCCAACGACGCCCTCAGTCGCCGAAATCCTTCTCGCCCAGAAGGAACCAATCATGGTTTTCGCATCTGTACTCGTCGCGGTCTACGATATAGAGATGCACGGAGGGACTGTTGTCGGATACCACATCGGCGGACGGGATTTCTGGGTGGTCGATTGAATCCTTTCCGCAGAACGATGTCCTCGAGGATGGTCCGGACGGGTGGAATCCTCCTGACCATCGGAATCGGCTTGACAGTCGGAGGGTCCCCATGGGCAGCCACCGTGAATGACCCCTTCGAAATCATGCTGCGATTGGGGACGGCATTCGGTGGTGCAGGGGTCGCCCTTATCACTTGGGCGTTCATCTCGATTGCCAAGGGGGACATGGAATGACGGACCGACCGGTCTTCGACGCCGCCAGGAATCTGCTCTACCGGGAACATGACCCGGATTGCGAATGCGGACCATGCATCTCGGACAAGCGGCTCCTGGGGACCGTGGACGAAGAGTTCCACGCTCTGAGAGTCCGCATCGCGCAACTGGAGGAATATTGCAGCGCCTATGAGCGGCATCTCGATTACGCAGGGAAGAATCCATGGGACATCCTGCGGAAAGCCGGTGTCAAACTCCCGGAGCCACCAGAATGAGTTCGCAGACGCGCCTTCCGGACGAGGAAATCCTACGGGTCGGACATCCGGACGATTTCTCCCCCCATGAGGTCGACGACGTGATAGCCTTTATCGACAAAGAGCACTATCTGAAGTACCCCTTCAATCAGGACGGCTCCAAAAACCCGTATCAATATTGCTACGGTCTCGGGTATCTCGCCCGGAAGGAATCCCTGTGGGCCGCATTCGTAGCAGGTCTGTATCCGAACGCAGGATTCTGGAATGAACACTTCCCCTATCTGGTCTCGAGCAAGGGGCTTCCCTACATCTTCCGTCATGCGGCGAACATCTATCGCATCGTGGCCTTCTATCAGGAGGATGCGGACCGACTCCTCCAGGGATTCGAGCGGTTCTGTTTCGTCTATCGGAGGACCAATATCCTCTTCGCTCTCCCGACACGGAAGGAGAGGGACGCAGTCTGCAATTGGGATTGGTTCGCCAAGAACGGGTTCAAGGACTACGGAGCGACAAAGAACGCGGGAGCCAGGATATTCGCGAAGCATCTCGATTTCGAACCTATCGAGTACTCACCGTTCGAAATCGAGAGACAGGCAGGTAATAAGGAAACCGAAATACGCATGGTCCATAAGCGACTCGAGGACTGGATGCGATGACCGCCCGCATCTACCTCCGCATCTCCCGTCCGGCCCGCATACACTCGGTCAACCGAGACGCAACGGGACTGGGGACGCGGACCCAGGCACGGGGGGTATTTAGGTAAACGGCTTCGCGTCAGACAAACGGTCCTGTCCCGTCTGCCATCAACGCTTTCAGAACGTGATTCGGCATCTCAAGGCCAACGCACGATGCCATTCAGCCGTCACAGAGGGCCGCCTGCTCGTTTCCGACGCGATACGATACTTCACCCGCCAAGAGCTGAAGGACGCGGGAGAGGCCCTCCGTGATGCTTACGAAGCGAATCCTGGAACTGGGAGTGGGGACGACTCATGAACCGCAGCAACAAGACCGAGGCCCGCTTCACCCGCCACTCGGAGCCCCCGACGCGCTGCCGGAAGTGCGGCCGCCCGATCCACTCGAACCAGTCCAAAATCACCGGCATCTGCGGCCTTTGCGTCCAGGACCTTCCGGACAATGGCGGCGATGCCCCGTGAAAGTCCCTTGGCCCCTGATCCGTGCCCTCTTCGGCTGCGCGGGTGTCCTGTTCCTCTATGCCGCCTTCCTGGGGCACCATGAGCTCTACGTCGTGAGTTGGAGGGCCGCCGGGATTCTCTTCTTGGCGATCACCGGCGCGGTCCTTTTCCATGAGGCCATCCGCTGAGGATGTCTCTTATAGCGGGACGAGGATTGGGAGGCTAATGAATCGCGGTATTCTCTTCGGGTTGGCACTGTCCGTAGGGATCCTCATTTTACTCTCCGCAGAGGGGAGTGCGACATACCCCCCGGTGACCAGTGGGAACATCGATGCCTATGACATGAGTACGCTCTCCGCTGGAAAGGTAAAGGACTTCGGACCCTCCGCGCTCGATCTGACGATCAGTGGACCGTCATCGACGAGTACGGCGTGTGGGGGGAGTGCTGGAGCATATGTGTTCAACGGAGTCACCGACAAGATGTCGAATACGGCCTCCCCACTCGCATCCGCAACGTCCTGGAGCATTGCGTTCCACGCCAAGCCCACGCTGCTGTCGGAAGTCAATACATATCTCCTGACGTTCGGAGCCGGGTCAAGAGCCGTTCTGTACGGCTATCACACGAACCAATACGAGATATATGATGGGTCCTTCAAAGCCTCCACGACGATTGCCAACACGGATTGCCACTGGATCATCTTCACATACGATTCCGGCGCCACGACATTGAAGTCCTATCTCGACGGGACTCAGATAACCACGACCAATACGGTGGTCACGCTCTCAGGGACCGGGACCTTCTACGTCGGGACGTCTGGATCTGCGGATTTCTGGGGCGGCACCTTGGATGAACTGTACATCTACAATCGCGCCCTCACCGCACCAGAAGTGGACTGCATCTCAAACAATGTCTGTACCCAGAACCCCGTTGTGACGACGGGTGAGGGAACGATCATAACGTGTTCAACCACGATCGTCAACGGGAATCTCTCCTCGATGGGATCGTCCACAAGTGTAACGGTCGGCTTCCAGTTCGGTGTCAGTCCAACCCTAAGCGGCGCCGACAATATCACAGTGGAGACAAGAAACTCCACCGGAACATTCTCGCTGAATAAGAGCGGACTCGCAGAATCGACGTTCTACTATTTCCGTGCCTGGGCCAACGGGACGAATGCCACGTACGCGCAAGGAGCGATCCTCTATTTCCAGACGCTAGCCTGTCCGACGATCTGCGGATCGGATCCCTATTCTCCGTCGAATCTTTGGAGTGTCGGATTCCTGATTGGCGTGGCTGTAGTCCTGGCGGTCATGGGTGGGGCGACCCATAACCGCCTGTTCTTCATCCTCAGTGGCATTGCCATTTTCTTCATCGCATTCTACTCCGGATGCATGGGTGGTTTGGTGCCCGCAAGCCTCGTCGTGGTGGTCGGTATGTTCGCCATTCTTGAGGGGATCCCATACAAGGGGGAGTGGAAGAAATGAAGGCCACGAAGCACTACATCGAGGAACTGAAGTCCGGCGATTGGCGATGGACCCATGTGCAGCTTGGTGGGCTGATGCCCTCGAGGGGACCACGTCCATCCGGGAACGGACAGATCACCCTCGGCCGTCATCAATACACGGTCAATCCGGACTTCGATCACAAGACTGTCTCCCCGCGTCCCGCATGGGCCCTTGGCATCATCATGCTGGGATTCATGGGGATCTTCGGCGCAGCCGAGACGATTCAGTTCCCCATCGGAGCGATCACCTTCGCCCTCTTCGGCATCATCGCCATCCTCGGCGGTCTGCTGAGCTATTCCAAGTCCCTGCACATCTACGCGCTCTTCTCCGAGGGGACGCCGATGCAGATTCCCCAGCTTCGCAAATGGATCGACCGGGAGAAGATCGATGAGGCCATCGGCTTCACCTCGGACGCCATCGCCCTCGATGCGAAAAGCCAGCTCGGTCGAGAGATCCTGAATCCGAACATCCCTTGGGGGATGATCATCATGGCCGCCATCGCCGGACTCGGCGCAGGCGCCCTGATCGGGGTCATCGCGGCGCACGTCCGGTGAGATATGGAAGAGGAACCGGAACCGCGCAATCCGCCCCAGGTCATCTTCGACGGGGAAGCCTGGATCGCGCAGAAGGAGGACCGGGAACACGCCATCCGGATCCTCATGCCAGAGTCTAAGACCCAGGCGGAGCTCCGGCGTCCCTTCATTACAAAGGTCGGCGGCCCGGTCCCGCCGATGCAATTGGCGGTTCGCGCGGAGTACCATTTCGAGCGGCTTCTCGCTCGAGCGGAGAAGCGTCCGATGCGTGAGGATGCGCATCAGGTCGTCACGAAGCTCTTGGACCTGGCTCAGAGCTCAAAAGGCTGGCGGGCCGATAAGATCGTGGAGGCCCATACCGGGACTCCGAAACCGCCCGTCCGTAAGTCTTGGATGGATGTGATCGTCGGCAGGAAGTGATCCTATCACCACTCGCAACCCAGTTCGACCGATGAGCCTTCTGGACCGATTCTTTCCGGTATTCTCTGGCTCTTCCGTGTCGTCACATCGGGAAACGTCTCTTCATCATCCATGCGTCATGGATGTATCGCGGCGTGCAACATTGCATCGGAGTTTAGATGAGCTAAAGAGCCTGTTCTCCATTAGTTGATCCAAGATGCCCGAGGACAACGGAGGAACCGAGGCGTTCCTCGGCACTGAGCGCATGATCCAGGCCCAGGATCTGCTCGAGCGATTCCAGCAACTGAACTTCCAGGATGTCATCTCGATCATCATGTCGGGTGTCTGGGACCAGCGCCAGAAGCTGCTTCTGCTCGAGATGATCAATGAAGCGAGACGCATCGGTATCAAAGCCCCCTGGCAGATTACCGGACTCCTGACCCGCCTACAAGCCGGGATTCCGGATTCGTTCCACATGGCCGACAGGACCGGCGGCCTCACGGGCGCCGCCTCGATGGTCTTCGACCGGCACAACGGCGGGATGCAATGGCAAGTCCTCGAGGACGGCCCGCACATCCTGGCATCGAACTTCCGCGAAGGCCAGATGGGATGGATTTCCGGGAATCTCGGTACCGGGAAGACGGCCACGGGAGTCTCGATCCTCGAACAGTGGATTGACATGGGGAACCGAGGGCTCTCGAACATCAAGACATCCGAGAAGGGATCCTACGACTACGTTCAGGACGTCCGGGAGATGCTTCTCCAGATCGCCTCGATCCTCGATGATCCGATTCCCGAGTATTGGCTGATGGTCTTTGACGAGCTCTACGGATCCGGTTGGTCCACGGCCCAGGCTTCGACATCGAAAGACAAGCAGCTGGACGGCTTCGTCCGATGCATCCGGAAGCTCGGAGGGAATCTTATTGTGATCGATCAGCTCGACAAGAAGGTGCCGACTACGATTCAGGAATTGTCCAGTTCCCGATTTTTCTGCTACAAGCCAGGAGTCTTTACCATTGATCTCCGGGGACCCTATCGGTACTTCCAAGCAAAGATTGAGAACTTCCCCCTGCCATCCATCGAATTCGATTCCAAGGCATTTGCCTTCTTTGCGACTACGGAGGTCATCGACTTCGAGAAGCTTTATCAGGCCCTTACCAAATGCCCGAGCCAAGAGGACTATCCTCGGGCCATCCGTACATTCCTGAAGGCGTG
>QHYA01000202.1:10187-11493 GCA_003223995.1 Acidobacteriota bacterium
GCTCTCGCTGAGTGCCTGGATGCGGGTCCTTGCGCAAACGCTGAAACTGCCAGCTCCGGCTGAGATGCCCATCAGCGTCCTCCGGTCGCAGGTGCATCAATTAGTCGAGGACGAACGCGCCAGGGCATTGCGCAAGAACGGCCATTAACCCCCACATCCATCCAGGTGCCCGTACCCGCAGCGGTGCGGGGGGTGAATGAGAACGCTTACCCTCAAAGATCTCAGGGCACAGGTGGCCGTCATGTATTGGGCCATCATCGCGGACCTCGAGAAGCGCAATCCGCTTCGCCTGAACCTCGACGGGGATCCGGGGATGAACGTAGGTCACTGGATCTACATCATCATCGGCTTCGTCGTGCTGTTCGTGGTCCTGGTCGCCCTGTATCCGACGTTGTACGACAAGACCTACAAGTTCGGCAACCAGACAGGCGCCATCGGTGCCATCTTGGTCGTGCTGCTTCCGGTCCTGCTCGGCGTCGCGGTGCTCTTGCTCTTCGTCCGGAATTTCTTGCCCGGCGCAAGAAGCAAGTATTGAGCTGACCGAACCGAACCCAACGCGGGAGTCTCTCCAGCCATCCCTCCATGGTGACTCTGACTCCCGCGCCCTTATCCTTTAACCGTTGGGGAGCTCTCAGGGTAGCGAGTGGCAACATGGTCGCAGGCTTCGATCAGGTCGCGCAGGCCGTAGGTAGCCTGATGTTCGGCGGCGATGCCGTCGCCGGCGGGATGCTCTGTGGCTTCGCCGTGATCGTCGTCACCTATCTCGTGTTCCTCATCCTGTTCCGCGAACATCACGGCGGCATCAACGCCGTCATGCCTTTGGCGATGGGCATCGTGTTCGTTGCGGTGGCCGGTTGGTTCCCCATCTGGACCATCCTGTTCGTCGTCATCATCCTCGCATTCGTTCTCCTGAACCCCCTGGGCGATAGTGGTTGAGATGGGGGAATCCCACAGTCTCTTTCGCATCGCCATCTTCATCGGATTCGTTCTCCTGATGTCATCCGTCTTGGCGCAGCCATGGGTATTCGTTGGACAGCCGCTTCCGCCGGATTCCACATGGGGACAGTTCTCGAGCGGGATTCAGAACTTCCCGACGTTCTATAATCCGTTCGATACGAAGGCCCTGACCTTCTCCTTGGGATTCAATGATGGCGGTCCCGGTTACGAGACCCGCATCAAGACGCATGGGACCGCCAACTCCTGCGGCAGCTCGACGTATTGGGACTGCATCACGGATCCGAATGGACCGGATGGGAACTCGAGCTACATCGAGATTACCGACAACAACGCAGGTCCATCCGAATTC
>QHYA01000293.1 GCA_003223995.1 Acidobacteriota bacterium
CGCGGTGAAGACCGGCATCCGCTCGGGATCCTGGGGAGGAGCCGGCCGGGAAGAGAAGGGCCACGATCCCGTGGGAAGGCGATCGTCTTGAACCTCACGAGCCGGAAACCGCTTCTTCTCCTCGCTGGCGGCGCTTGCGCTCTTCTGGGGGCCGGCTTCTGGGTGCTCGTCACACCGGACAATCCACTCACGCGCCTCTTCCGCCGGCCGATCACCGAGACCGACGCTCATGTTGTCGTCGGGCCCTATCCGATCGAGGAGGACTTCAAGGCGCTGCGGGACCACCAGGTGACGACGATCGTGAGCCTTCTCGATTCCCGGCTTCCCTACGAGAAGGTTCTCCTCGATCAGGAGAAGCAGGTGGCCGCGAGATACGGGTTCAAGCTGCTCAATTTTCCCATGGCGAGCGTTCTCGGCCATCCGCTCGGGAGCGATTACAAGCAGAGAGTGGAGCGGGCGGCGGAAGCGATCGCGGCGACCGAGGGAAAGGTCTATCTCCACTGCTATCTGGGCTTGCACCGAGCCGAGGCCGTGCAGGCTCTGCTGCGGAACCGTGGAGCGAGGACGGCAACCTACCTGTTGCGGCAGGCCGAGCGAAGCCAGGACATCCGTCTGCTCGACCAGGCGCACAGGGACTACGAGGAGGGACGGTGCGCCGACGCGCTCGCGAAGCTCGGGAAGATCGAGCATCCCGACGCCAAGACCTTGCTGCTGCGTGGATGGGTCGAATACCGCCTCGGGGACATCCCGGCCGCCAGAGACCTCTTCGACGAGGTGCTGCGGATCAGCCCCGAGCTCGACGACGCGCGGATCGGGCGCGGATACTGCGCGTTGCGGGAAGGGCAGGTCGCGGCCGCGGAGGAGCACTTCGCGGTCTTCATGAAGGCGCACCCCGCAGATCCAACGGCCGCGCACGGGCTGGGATTGGTTCGCTATCGGCAGGGCCGGCTCGAGGAGGCGGCTCGCTTCCTCCGAACCGCCCATGAGGCGGATCCAGCGGATGGGGAGATCCGCGAGATCCTGGATGAGATTGCGCGCCGGCGATCCGCGCGCGGCGATTGACGGGTTCCTCCCGGAAGCCTCGCGTTCCCTCAAGAGCAAAGCGCCTCGAGCGTCTATTCCGTGATCGCCTCGGCCCGAAAGCGGCTCCACATCAGGTAAACCGGGATTCCGGCCGCCACGATCCCGATTCCGGCAAGAACGCGCCATCCACTGAATACGAGATCGGCGCCGATGATGAACACTGTCACGAGAATGAAGAGGATCGCCGCCGTCGAAGAGAAGGGAATGCGAGGACTACGCTCGCCCTGATCAGCAGGAGAGAGGGCGTCGCCTCGGTCTCGGGCCGCGGCTTCTCGCCGCTGGAGGACGAGAAGGCCCAGCAAGGACACGGCGTAGAAGAGCCAGCTCGTGCTGACGAAGAGCGAGGCGATCTCGTCGAAGCCCGAGGCGAAGAGCACGACCAGGCACGAAAGCCCCCCCTGGGCGATCAGCGCGTTGACCGGCGAGAGCGTGCGCGGATGCACGCGGCCGAGGAAGCGGAAGAGCATGCCGTCGCGGGACATCGCGTAGGGGACGCGGACCCCTGTGAGGATGCTCCCGTTGAGGATTCCGAGCGTCGAGGTCACGACGAGCAGGGAAAGGGCGGCGTCCCCGGCGGGACCGAAGGCCCTCCTCAGCGCCACGGCCGCGATGTTCTCGTGGCGAGGCATCTCGGAGGGGCTCAGAAGATAGATGTACGCGCAGTTCACGAGAAGGTAGAGACCGACGCAGGTTGAAGTGCCCATCAGTATGGCCCTGGGCAGGACGCGGCGGGGCTGAACCACCTCACCGCCCACGTAGGTGACGTCGATCCACCCGTCATAGGTGTAAAGGATCGTCACGAGGCCCAGAGCAAGTGCGATGGGCAGACCATGGGCGATCTGTGCAGCATGGGGACCAGCGGCGGGGGAGACGCGGGCGAGCGGTGGCAAGAAAGGGCCCGGCGTCTCGAAGAAGTGGCTCCAGCTCCCCCGGCAGCTCCCGAAGGCCGCCATACCAAGCAAGCCAAGCCCGGCGGCCTTTGCGGCCGTGAGGACGTTCTGGGTTCTCGTGCCGGACTTGACTCCGAGACAGTTGACGAAGGTCAGCAGGGCCAGAGCGCCGAGGGCGAGCGGCTTGTGGGAGCCCGAGGGCAGGCCGACCAAGCCCGAGAAGTAGCCCCCCGTCAACCCTGAGTACTCCACTGGGGATGCAGCCGGGGCCCTCGTGTCGAGGGCCCCGCCTTTTCATGCCGATCGCGCCCGAAGTTCGAATCGTGAAGGTGGAGCACGGCGTCTCAGCGGCAGCCGCCGCGCTCAACCGGAAGTTCGCCCCGGACAGTGCTCTGCTTCGGGCGACCGTGGACATTTGCGCCTTTCCCGGCTCCACTGGCTCGTCGCGTGTTGCGGGGCTATTCGAACGACAGGAGGTACTCGGGGATCCCACTGAAGTTGAAGCTGCAAGGGGTCACATCCAGATAGCCGACCTCCCCCAGGGCCGACATCGTCTTCTCAGCCGCCCGCGCGGACCAGCACAGAGCCTTGGCCAGTTCGGGAGCGGTGAGGGTCTTCCCCGGGTGTCCGTAGAGGAACCTGGCAGCGGCGAGGATCGCCCTTTCCGGGGCTCCGAGGGGCTTGCCCGCGAGGGCCGAGGGCAGCCACTCCGCGGCGAGGGCAAGACAGCTGATGCCGAGGCGGCGGACGGGAGACTCGAAAATGATGTCGAATCGTCCCTGGGGCCGGCGGTAGGCGGCCGTCACGCCACTGCAACGCTTCTGGTCCGTGATCGCGCACTGGAAATCTATGACGGAGTGTTCGATGAGATGAGCCAGGGCGAGGCAGCCGTCGAACGGCACAGCGACAGAGGCTAGGGTCTCCTCCGTCGCTCCTGCCGCGGCGTGAGCGGAGGGCCCTGGCGGGCCCAGGCGCTGCGAGGCGGAGCCCGATGAGGCTGGGGTCGTGCCCGGGTCCCCGGGATCACCGCCCAGGAAGACGTGGTAGGCCTCGTCTCCGCGGCACTCGTGTCTCGAGAAGGTTGGCGAGAAACACAGGAGCACCTTCTCGAGGCGCGAGATCGCCCACAAGGGCTCCACCTCGTCCCAGACGATGTCCACGGTCGCCCGAAGCAGAGCACTGTCCGGGGCGAACTTCCGGTTGAGCGCGGCGGCTGCCGCTGAGACGCCGTGCTCCACCTTCACGATTCGAACTTCGGGCGCGATCGGCATGAAAAGGCGGGGCCCTCGACACGAGGGCCCCGGCTGCATCCCCAGTGGAGTACTCAGGGTTGACGGGGGGCTACTTCTCGTCCCACTTGCTATCCTCTCTGTCCAAAGTACCCTGCAAAACGACACGGTACTCGCCAGTCTCCGGATTGATAGCCTCCACCTTGGCCCTGGCGGTCGTGCTGCAGAAAATCATCTCCCCGATCTTGGTGCGAAGGCTTGCTGGGGAAGTCGGCGCGTTCTCGATGGACCTGAGGTCTTGAATATGGAACTTCGGCATTGAGATCACCTCCTTTCCCTCGTGGAATCTGACGTCCCTGAGCGACACTGCTCCCGCGGGTGACCGCCGGGGCTCTCGCGACTGAAAATCTATTCGGGCTCGATCTCCAGGCTGCAGCGGAGAACGGTCCTGTAGAGACTCGAGTCCTTCTCCTGCGACACGCTTCCTTTGGAGTGAGCCATCTCCTCCTCGGCGAGGGCGATGCCCTCCTCGGCCAGGGCGACGGCTTCCCTGACGCGGGTGCCGCGACGGCCGGGTCGGTAGCGCTCCTTCGATCCGGCGGGATGGTCGGGAGACGCCCCCAGGATTTCCAGGGAAGCCTCCCGTTGCCGCTCGATCTGCGTGCCCTCTTTCGGTGGGTTTTTCATTAGCCGAACCTCCAGAATGACGGAAGCCAGTTGCTGGGATCTGGCGCCGTGGCGGGAGGGATGGCCCGTCCTGGTCTGTGGGCCAGCAGCGAGGCCTCCTCCGGATTCACTCCCTCATCCGGATCCGTGGCCTTGCCCTCAGGCGGCTGTCTTGCTGCCTGCCTGACGGCGCCCTCCCTCGCCTCTGCCTCCACCGTCTCGAGCTTCCGCCGGGCCTTCGCGCGATCGGTGATCGCCGGCGGTGATCCGGCGGAGACCGTTTCTCCGGCAGCCATCTCTTGTTCGCGTTGTTCGCGGGAAAACCCGGCCGGGGAGTCGCCGGAGCCGCTGGCCATGCGAATGGCCGCTGCGACCATCTTGCGCGCCGACGAAGGCTTCAGGCCGGCGAGCCGCTCGAGCTCGACAGGATCGAGACCAGCGAGGTCCCGGGCCGTGTGGATGCCCTTCTCCTTCAGGGCCCTGACTGTGTCCGGCCCCGAACCGTGCATCTGTGCAAGCAGGACAAGATCATCCATACAAGGATCTCCTCTTGGGCTGCAGGTTCTCGGATGCCGCCGAGGCGGGGACGACTCGGAGGACCTCGTCCGCCAGACCAAGGTAATCGGCGAATGCGCGGCTCGAACGGTCGTAATCGGCGATGGACAGACCGTGGCTGCTGGCCTCCTTCAGACGGACCGCGTAGCCGATAACGCTGTCATAGAGGGCTTCGTGAAAGTAGCTCTTGATCTCGGCCAGAACCTCTCGGGCAAAGTTGGTCCTCCGGTCGAACATCGTCGCCAGGGCGCGCACTCTTCTAGGCCGGCCGGTCTGGCGGCGCGATCTCTCGATCAGGTCGAGCAGTCGCTTCACGCCGTTCAGCGCGAAGAAACTCGTCTCCACGGCGATGATCACCTCGTCGGCCGCAAAAAGGGCGCAATGCGTCAGCGGTCCGCAGGCGGGAGGGCAGTCGAGCACCACGAAATCGAAATGCTCCCGGACCGGTGCCAGGGCGCGCTCGAGGGATTGTCGCTCCAGAGTCCGCCCCGCCGCTTCTCTGGCGAGGTTCTCCAGATCCTCGTCCGCGGGGACGAGATGCAGATTCTCGGAGACAGGGACCGCGGCCTCGGCAAGCGCTGCCGATCCGAGAAGCACGCGTGAGAGAGGGTGCGCCGGCTGATGGATCTGACCGCCGCGAAGCCCGATGCTGGCATGCTGCTCGGGATCGAGATCGACGAGGAGCAGGCGCTTCCC
>QHYA01000203.1 GCA_003223995.1 Acidobacteriota bacterium
GAGGCGGGCGACGAACTCTCCATAGCCGTTGAAGGGGAGAGTGGGACGCCTCTCGCGCGTGTCGATCATCGTTTCGGCGGCCTGGGACCAGCGCTTGTGAGGCACGGCAGGATTGACGTTGGCGAAGAAGTCGTATTCGTCCGGAACGACATCGTTCCAAAAGGTGTGCGGTTTCTGGGAGACCAGCTCGATCTTGACGATCGACTTGATGCTCTTGAAGCCGTACTTCCACGGCGTGACGAGACGCAGCGGGGCGCCGTGCTGAGGCGGAAGCGGGTGGCCGTAGATGCCCGTTGCGAAGAAGGCGAGCGGATTCATCGCCTCCGCGAGGGTCAACCCCTCGTAGTAGGGCCAAGGATACCAGTGCAGAGTCTTCTGCCCTGGAGCCTCGTCGGGACGGTAGAAGCTGAGCATCCGGACGAAGCCCGCCGACGAGAGGGGTTGCACGAGGTCGAGGAGCGATTTCACCGGAAAGCCCGTCCACGGGACCGCCATAGCCCAGGCTTCGACGCATCGGTGTCGGTAGAGCCTCTCTTCCCCTGGAAGGAGCCGCATCAGCTCCTCCACGTCGTAAGCCTTTGGCCGCGCCACCAGCCCAGTGACCTCGACCCTCCAGGGGTAGGTCGTCAGCCGTCCCGCCAGAAGCGAAGGGCTCCTCTTGTCCTCCCCGAACTCGTAGAAGTTGTTGTACGAGGCGGCCACGGTCTCGGCGGTGAGAGGACGGTCGAGGATGAAGGCCGGGTTGCGCTTCGCCGGGAAGAAAGAAGCGTACGGGGAAGGTCCGGGAGGCCTCCGTGCCGCGCCGGAGGCGGGCTCGGAGGGGGTGGCGACCGCCGGGGCGACACCGCCCGTCGAGCAGGTGCTGAGGGCTGCCGCCCCGGCAAGGATCGACGCTCCAGCGAGACCGGCTGTCTGGAGAAACCGCCTCCGGTCGAGATACTCCGGCTCCGGAGTCGCTTCCCTGTCCGGGATCTCCCATCCCTTCGTGATCTTGATCAGCATCGGCTTTTCAGATGCTCCTCCACGAGATAAGGTTACAGCAGAGACTCCGGCGATGAGGCGCCAGCGGAGATGGCGAGAGGGTGCGACCGGGGCAGAGGCGAATCGCGCACATCCGATGGAGCCCCTCGATCGGCTGCAGGCTCGCATCATCTCCTGCCGCAAGTGCCCCCGACTCGTCCGCCACCGGGAGAAGGTCGCGAAGGAGAAGGTTCGCCGCTTCCAAGGCGGGGAATACTGGGGGAAACCCGTGCCTTCATTCGGCGATCGGAGGGCCCGCATCGTCCTGGTCGGCCTCGCTCCGGCGGCGCACGGTGGCAACCGCACGGGCAGGATCTTCACGGGCGACAGGAGCGGCGATTTCCTCTTCTCGGCCCTCTACCGGATGGGCCTCGCCTCCCAGCCGACCTCCATCAGTCGCGACGACCGGCTGAGGCTGCGCGGAGTTTATGTCACCGCGGCCGTTCGGTGCGCTCCGCCCGCAAACCGCCCCACGCCGCAGGAACAGGACAAGTGCCGGCCCTACCTGGAAAGAGAGCTGGGCCTGCTGCACGGCGGGAAGGTGATCGTGGCTCTCGGCGCGCTCGCGTGGAGGACGCTGCTGAAATCGTCCGGCGTAAGGGGGCGCTTCGCGCACGGAGCCGAAGTGGTGCTGCCGGATGGGATGGTGCTTCTTGGATGCTACCATCCTAGCCAGCAAGCCACCCATCGCCTTCTTTACATTAAGGAGCGCTCGTTCGATGTCCGAGGCCCGTGCGGTTGTCCGTCCCGGCGGCGGATTCGCGCAGTCCGTTCGCAACTACGTCGATTTCGCCCGGCCCTTCACGCTCCTGCCTCCCCTTCTCGGCGTGGTCTCCGGGGCGGTGACGGCGTTCGGCTCGGCCTCCAACCCCGATCCGTCGCGCTCCGTGAGCTGGCCTGTCCTCTGGACTGTCCTGCTGGGCAGCCTGTGCGCGGCCCTGCTCAATGCGGCATCGAACGGCATCAATCAGTACTATGACCTGGAGAACGACCGAAGGAACAAGCCGAACCGGCCGCTGGTGACCGGCGCCATCTCGATGCAGGCGGGCTTTCGGTTCTCGGTTTTCCTCTACGCCTTGGCGGTGGTGCCGACGTGGCTGGTCGTCGTGTACCCTCGGTCATCGGTCGCGGAGAAACTGTTCGCGCCTCGGTCCGAGCACCAGTGCGCTCTGATCTACCTTGCCGGGATGATCTTCACCTTCATCTACTCAGCCCCTGCATGGGGCCGCACCAAGCGGAACGGCTTCCTGGCCAACCTCACGATCGCCATTCCGCGCGGCTGTCTTCTGAAAGTAGCGGGATGGTCCATGGTCGCTTCCATCTTCCACCTCGAGCCCTGGTTCATCGGTTCGATCTTCATGCTGTTTCTCGCGGGAGCGGCTACGACCAAGGACTTCTCGGACATGGAAGGGGACCGGGCGGCCCGGTGCCTCACTCTTCCGATTCGGTATGGCGTGCGCAAAGCGGCCTGGATGATCGCCCCGTTCTTTATTTTCCCCTGGCTGCTGATGCCCCTGGGGGCGTTCACACGCAATCCGCTCGAGCCGCAGCAGACCATCCTCACCGGGAATCCGTACCTGCTGGCCGCGCTTGGGATCGCGCTGGCGATCTGGGGGAGCTATACCTGCTTCCTGCTGTTGCGGAACCCTTCCGAGCTTGCCCGTGTGGAGAACCACCCTTCCTGGACCCACATGTACCTGATGATGATGGCCGCCCAGATCGGCTTCGCGGTCGCCTATCTGGTTCCGTGGGTGTAGGCCGACTACGTCCGGGGATGTCCCGGAAGGAGTCTCCGAATAGGGAGGGTCAGCCCTGCCGAGCTCTTGGCGGAGAGGTCAGGCGCCCGACAGCCACACGCGCAGGCCGCAGGAGATGCCCTTTGTAGAGGTAGCCCGGCTGAATTTCCTCCAGGACGATTCCGTCCCGGGTCTCATCCTTCACTTCAACCGTTCGGACCGCCTCGGCCTTCTCCGGGTCGAACCGTTCACCGGCGACCTCGAGCCGCTCCACACCCCGCTCGCGGAGGACAGAGAGGAAGCGATCGCGGACGAGGCGCACGCCCTCGAGGAGCCCCTGGAAGGCGGGGGATTCGCCGCCCGTCAGGCCTTCATCGGCATGTCGGAGAGCGCGCTCCAGGTCATCGACCACATCCAGCAGGGCCTGGAGCGAGTTCGCGACCTCTGCGTCGGCCCTTCGTTCTACGTCGCGTGCGAGCCTCTTCCGGAATTCGTCCTGCTCGAGCTGGGACTGGCGGTAGGCCGCGAGGACCTCTTGCGCCCGCCGCTCGGCCTGCTCGGTCCGGTCGTGCAACTCCTGCACGTAGCTGGGGAGACGGCGCTCCTCAGCGGCGTGCGGAGCCGCCTCCTCATCGGCCCCGGTGGGGGGGGCTTTCGCCGTCATATCTGCACCGGCTGCCTCCTCTTCGCCCTGGCTCTCTCCCGCGGCCCGCCGGAGGGTCCAAGGACGCCGGTCGACGACCTTGACCTGCACGTTTTTCCCTTTCCCCGAAACCCTCCTGGCTTCGTTCAGGTTGTCAGAGGGTACGATCGGATTGTCAGGAGACACGGACCCTTCCTCCGTCCTTGCCCGCTAGACGCCCGGGCGGCCAGTCAGCCGCCGGATCCGCTCCTCCAGCGGAGGATGGGTGCTGAAGAGGCTCACGAAAGCCCGGCGGGAGAACGGCGAGACAATGAACAGATGGCTCGTCGCTGGGTTTGCATCCATGGGGATGCGCCGGGAGGCCTGCCCCAGTTTCTCGAGCGCCCTCGCGAGCCCGTACGGGTTGCCGGTGAGCTCCGCGCCGCTCTGGTCAGCCTGGTACTCCCTCGAGCGGGAAATCGCCAACTGGATCAGCATGGCGGCGATGGGAGCCACGATGATCGTCACCAGCAGGCCCAGGGGATTACTCCTTTCCCGATCGTCCCGCCCGCCGAAACCGCCGAAGATCATGGCATATTGCGCCATGTGGGCGAGCATCGAGATCGCCCCAGCGATCGTTGCCGCCACGGAACTGATAAGGATATCGTGGTCGGTCACGTGCGACAGCTCATGCGCCAGGACCCCTTCAAGCTCCTCCTGATCCATCAGCCGCAGCAGCCCCTCTGTGACTGCCACGGCCGCATGCTGAGGGTTTCGGCCGGTCGCGAACGCGTTCGGTGCCTCCTGAGGGATCAGGTAGATCCTGGGCTTGGGTAGGTTCCTGCGAGCGCAGAGCCGTTCGACCGTCTCATGGAGCATCGGCGCCTGCTCTCTGGAAACCGGCTGGGCGCGGTACATCGCCAGGACGAGCCGGTCGGAGAACCAGTAGGAGAAAAAGTTCAGGCCGGCCGCGAAAACCAGCGCCAGCATCATTCCGTTATTGCCGCCGATCAACTGGCCGATTGCGAGGATGAGACCCGTCAGTAGCCCCAGCAAGAGCACTGTTTTCATCGTATTCATCGATGCAAGAACCTCCGCTCACATTCTAGCAGAGCCCTCCCCTTCCAGCAGTTCGCTGCTGCGGCGGCTGCGGCGGCCCTCGGGGCTCCGCCGCTCACTGGACCGCGACTTTTACGGACCTGCCCTGCACCTCGGGCTTCTTGGAGATCGTCACTTCCAGCACCCCGTTCCGATACTCCGCACTGATCCTCGCGGGGTCCACCGAGGGGGGAAGCGAGAAAGACCGGGTGAAGGTGCCGAGCGGACGCTCGATCCGAAGGAAGTCCTCCCGCTGCATCTGTGGGTCGAGCCGGCGCTCGCCGCGGATCAGGAGATGGTTGTTCTCAACCCGGATGTCGAGGTCCTCCTGCTTCACGCCCGGGATGTCGACCCGAAGCACGACGCGGTCGGCCGTTTCGTAAATGTCGATTGGAGGCGCCCATGAACCCTCGGCGATATCGAGGGGTTGTTCGCCTTGGGTGCGGGAAAGCGTCTGCTCGAACAACCGGTTCATTCTCTGCTGCAGGCCAAAAAGCTCCTGCAGAGGATCCCATCTCATGACTGCCATCATTCCTCCTCACCTGCCAATCAAAGCTTTCTCAATATCGTTATCTAAGACGCTGTCGCAGGAGTGTCAAGCACGACACCGGCGCCACAACACTGGCGATGCACCGGCGAAGAGCAGGCGCGGCACGAATTGCGCCTCTGGCGCCTCGCGGCAACCCTCCGCTGGGGCAAACTCGTGTCCGCTCCTTGACAAGCTTCAGCAGCCATTCTCATAATCCCGCCTCGTCGCGGGGGGCCGAGAACGCTCCTTGCCAGAACCCCCTGGAGTGCAGCACCTGGTTCCGAAGCTGCCGAAGGAAGGCTTGGCCGGAGGAGACGCCATGAAGCTCGCCAGCACGGCCGCCGGCAAGACGGTCCTCTGCGCAGTCCTTCTCGTCGTACCGGGCGGGGTTCTTCTTGCCGAGCGTCCTGAGGACCAGGTGTCGGTCCTTCTCGATCTCGTCAGCAGCGAAACAAGCGGCCAGGATTTCGACGTCGGCCTCCGGACGACCCCCCAGGTGACCTTCACGGGAGGTGAGGTCGTCGGTGTCGACCTCGGCCGGTCGGTGTTTCCCCGTCTAGCCGTCGTGTTTCATTCCGCCGGGGGGAACCACTTCACCGTTAGTTTCAGACGCTACAACAGGAACAAGGAGGAGAGCTTTTCGAGCGGCGTCGGTTTCTACCCCATTCTGGTGTCGCCGGGGACCGGAATCGATTTCGCCAACAAGATCGGCTCCAGAGTGAGCATGACGCTCGAGACGGCGGATCTGAGCTGGGCGCGCCCGATGGCGTCCACGCCGAAGTCCGAATGGCTGTGGGGAGCCGGACTGCGATGGCTCAGATATCGCTCTGATTGGAAGACGGACTACGACAGTGGGGCGGACATCGTCCGGATCAAAGATGAATCTTCCGGAGTGGGTGTGACCTTTGGAATTCAGGGCCGGTACCGGTTCTCCGGCACCGTCTCCCTGAGCGGGGGCGTGGGAGTCGGCTTGATCAAGGGCTCCACGGACGCCGGTTACGCCGAGGCGGCCCCCTCGGCGACGGCCGGGATCGCCCGGAACAACCAGGACCGCATCTTCCAGACCCTGGACGCGGCCGCACGTGCCGTCTTCTCGCTCACCAGGCACGTCGATGTTTCCCTCGGGTATCAATTCACCCGGACGACGAATCTTCTCACCCGGGATCGCATCGTGGACAACGACCAGCCGACGAGCTTCACGATCGCCGTTTCATCGACGATCCGGGACGTCGCGTTTGACGGACCCCTGCTCGGACTCGCGGTCAATTGGTAGGTGCCCCTTCCCTCCCACTGCCCTCGAAACGGCTCTCCCGACACGGGCACGGCGGCTTCAATTTCCCAAGCCCTGGGCCGGACTCTCGGCCTGCCCGCAGGTGCGGGAGCTCGGCCGGCATTGCCGGGTTGGATCGTTTTTGGCACGCTTCCATGGGAAGCAGGCTGTTCGCGTGGGTCTCGAGGGGCAGATGGCCTTGCGCCAACTGCCGGAGGATCTTATTCATGGTGTGCCCGAGCATTCTGGGCGAAACCCGAGTTGTCATCACGCGCCGAATAACGCCATCATAGTCTTTTCGGGATTCGAAGCAGCAGCAAATCAGGTGGAGGAGATGGAGATATCGACCCTCAGAGCTGGGGTAGTCGGCGTCCCGCGGGAAACGTTCCCCGGCGAGACGCGGGTGGCGCTCGCGCCGACGCTCGTGCCTGTACTCGCCAAAGTGGGCTCGAGGGTCGTCATCGAGACCGGGGCGGGAGAGGCTGCTGGATTCGCGGACGAGGCATACGCTGAGCAGGGTGCGAGCGTGGGGTCGCGCGACGAAGTCTTCGCTGCCGACGTGGTCCTGCAGGTCCGGACTCTCGGGGCCAACCCGCTCGAGGGGCGCGAGGATCTCGGCCTTCTTCGGGCGGATCAGGTGGTCATCGGGTTCTGCGATCCGTTGTCCGCGCCCGCCGCCGTCCGGGACCTTGCGGAGCGCCGGGTCACGGCGTTCGCCATGGAACTTATCCCCAGGATCGCTCGGGCTCAGAGCATGGACGCCTTGTCCTCCCAGGCCACTGTTGCCGGCTACAAGGCGGTGCTGATGGCGGCCGATCGACTCCCGAAGATGTTTCCGATGCTCACGACGGCTGCTGGCACGCTGGCGCCAGCGAGGGTCTTCGTCGTAGGGGCCGGAGTGGCGGGGCTTCAGGCCATCGCCACCGCCCGCCGGCTGGGCGCCGTCGTCGAGGCCTATGACGTGCGCGCGGCGGCGCAGGAGGAGGTGAAGAGCCTTGGGGCCCGGTTCGTGGATCTGCCTCTCAAGGAGGTCAACGCGGAAGGTGCCGGCGGCTACGCGAAGGACCTGGGGGAGGAGACCAACCGCAGGCAGCAGCAGCTGCTCGCGCGCGTGGTCTCGGGTTGCGACGTCATCATCGCCACCGCGAGCATCCCCGGAAGGCGCGCGCCGGTGCTGATCTCGAGAGAGGCGGTGGCGTCGATGCCCCCGGGTTCGGTCATCGTGGATCTGGCGGCGGAACGGGGCGGCAACTGCGAGCTGACCCGTCCCGACGAGATCGTCACGGCCAACCGCGTAACGATTCTGGGTCCCACGAACCTTCCCGCCTCCGTCCCCCGGCACGCGAGCGTGATGTACGCGAAGAACATCTGCGCCTTTTTCCTGCACCTCGTGAAGGACGGCAAGCTCCAGATCGATCCGGACGATCCGATCACGTGCGAGACCCTTGTCACGCACGCGGGCTCGGTCGTCCACCCCAGGGTGTCGAAGGTGCTCGAGGCGACGATCGCATGACCGGCCAGCTCGAGGTCGGCCTCTACGTGTTCGTGCTCGCGACGTTTCTCGGCTTCGAGGTCATCCGCCGCGTCCCACCTCTGCTGCACACCCCGCTGATGTCGCTCACCAACGCCCTCTCGGGCATCGCTCTGGTCGGCTCGCTCATCCTTGCGGGCTCGGGGCGGGGCCCCCTTGCGACCGTCCTCGGTACCATCGCCGTCGCCGCATCCACAACGAACGTGGTCGGGGGTTTCATGATCACGGACCGGATGCTGAAGATGTTCAGGAAGCGCGGAGGAAGAAAGCCTTGAGTCAGCAGGTCGCGAGCCTGATGTACCTCGCGGCGGGGGCGCTGTTCATCCTCTCTCTGAGGTGGCTCACCCACCCGGCGACGGCGCGGCGCGGTGTGCTCGCCGCCGAGATCGGCATGCTCGTCGCGGTGGTCGGAACCCTGCTCAAGGGCGAGATCGTCAGCTACGAGTGGATCCTCGTGGCCATCTTCGCCGGGTGCGCCCTCGGGGTTCCCATGGCGCTGTTCATGCCGATGACGGCCATGCCGCAGCGCATCGCGCTCTCCCACGCGTTCGGAGCCCTGGCGGCGGCCCTCGTGGGGACGGCCGAGTACTACCTCCGGGCTCCGGGCATCGATCGGTTCACCATGGTCGCCCTTGGCATGGAGGTGCTGCTGGGGTTTCTGACGTTCACGGGCAGCCTGATGGCATTCGGCAAGCTCCAGGGCTTGTTGCCGGACCGCCCCGCCGTGTACCCGGGCCAGAACGTCGTGAACCTCTCGATCCTGGGGGCGGCCGTGATCATCGCGGCAGCGCTGGTCGGGGACCCCGCTCGCACGAGCATGTTCCCCGCGCTCGTTGTCCTTTCGCTGCTGTTCGGCGTGCTGTTCGTCATCCGCATCGGCGGGGCGGACATGCCGACGGTCATCTCCCTGCTGAACTCCTACGCGGGCCTGTCCGGGGCGGCCATGGGCTTCGTGCTGGACAACAAGGTTCTGATCATCGCCGGCGCGCTCGACGGCTCCTCGGGATTCCTTCTGTCGATCATCATGTGCCGCGCCATGAATCGCTCCTTCGCGAATGTCCTGTTCGGCGGATTCGGCCAGGAGCAGGCCGCCGGGGGCGTCGAGCAGCGCCCGGTGCGGAGCGTCACGCCGGAGGAGGCCGTGGAGATCCTCGATACCGCTCGCCTGGTGGTCATCGTTCCGGGCTACGGCATGGCCGCCGCGCAGGCTCAGCACAAGGTGCGCGAGCTGGCGGACCTGCTGGCCAAGCGCGGCGCGGAGGTCAAGTTCGCGATCCATCCCGTGGCGGGCAGGATGCCCGGCCACATGAACGTGCTGCTAGCGGACGCCAACGTCCCTTACGATCAGCTCTACGATCTCGAGAAGATCAATCCGGAGATGCCGCAGGCCGACGTGGCCCTGGTGATCGGAGCGAACGACGTGGTCAACCCCGCGGCCCGCCACGACAGGACCAGCCCAATCTACGGCATGCCGATCCTCGATGTGGACAGGGCGAGGTGCGTCATGGTCATCAAGCGGAGCATGCGCTCCGGTTTCGCGGGCATCGACAACGAGCTGTTCTACCTCGACAAGACGCTGCTCCTCTTCGGGGACGCCCGGGAAGTGTCGGGCAGCCTCGTCGACGAGCTGGCCAAGTTGCCTGCGGCCGCCGCCTGACCCTCTCCGCCTCGCCATTTCCGGATCTGGTTCCTCCCGAGGATCAGGGCGCCCTCGGACGCCGCCAAGACCTCGGACCTTCTGCCGGTTCATCTCGCGACGGATCGGACCGCCGTGAACTATACTGAGTAGAAAGGAGCGGATGCCCTCGGCATTCGAAGGAGACGCATGGCCATGGGTACCAACAGATCTCTCGAAGCATGGGTCGATGAGTGCGCCAGGCTTTGCAAACCCGGCAGGATCGTCTGGTGCGACGGATCGGAGGAGGAGAGATCGCGGCTGATCGAAGAGGCGCTGGCCAAGGGAGAGCTGCATGAGTTGAACCAGCAGAAGATGCCGGGCTGCCATCTGCACCGCAGCGCGCTGAACGACGTGGCGCGAACGGAAAACCTGACGTTCATTTGCTGTCCGGACAAGGACGACGCAGGGCCGACGAACAACTGGATGAACCCGGTAGAGGCCTACGGGAGGCTCGGGAGGATTTTCGACGGGTCCATGAAGGGCCGCACGATGTACGTGGTCCCCTTCCTGATGGGCCCCGAGGGCTCGCCCTTCAGCAAGGTCGGCGTGGAGATCACCGACAGCATCTACGTTGCGGTCAACCTGCGGATCATGACGCGGATGGGGAGGATCGCGCTCGAACAGCTCGGCAGCTCGGAGGATTTCACCCGGGGCCTGCACTCGAAGGCCGACCTGAGCATGAGTCGCCGGTTCATCTGCCATTTCCCCCAGGACAACACGATCTGGAGCGTGGGCTCCGGATACGGCGGCAACGCGCTGCTGTCGAAGAAGTGCCTCGCTCTGAAGGCTGGAAGGTGTGGACCATTGGAGACGACATTGCATGGCTGCGCCCGGGACGCGACGGCCGCCTCTATGCGGTCAATCCCGAGGCCGGCTTCTTCGGAGTCGCCCCCGGAACGAGCCGCCGCTCGAATCCCAACGCTCTGGCAATGGTGCAAAGGAACACCGTCTTCACCAACGTCGCGCTCAGGCCCGATGGGACCGTCTGGTGGGAAGGGATGGAGGAGCCCCCGGCCGAATGCACCGACTGGAGAGGGCAGAGGTGGACCCCCGCGAACTCCGAACCGGCGGCTCATCCCAACAGCCGCTTCACGGTCCCCGTCCAGCAGAACCCGAGCTATTCGAACCAGTGGAACAATCCTGAGGGGGTTCCGATCAGCGCCATCCTCTTCGGCGCGAGGCGGGCGAAGGTCGTGCCCCTGATCTACGAGTCGTTCGACTGGCAGCATGGAACGTTCCTGGGCGCGACCGTCGCGTCGGAAACCACGGCGGCCGCCACGGGCGCTGTCGGAGTAGTCCGCCGCGACCCCTTCGCCATGTTGCCGTTCTGCGGCTACAACATGGGGGACTACTTCGGCCACTGGCTTCGAGTAGGCACGGGTCTGTCGAACGCTCCGAAGATCTTCCGGATGAACTGGTTCGGCCGGGGAGAGGACGGCAGGTTCTTATGGCCCGGGTTCGGCGAGAACCTGCGGGTTCTCAAGTGGATCATCGACCGCTGCGATGGCCGGACCGGGGCGAGGGAAACAGCGATCGGTCTGCTGCCTGAGCCGGGCTCCCTCGATGTCTCCGGTCTCGACCTGCCCGACGGAGTCCTCGACAAGCTCCTGTTCGTCGATACCGAGGGATGGCGAAGCGCCCTCCGCGGTCAGGAGGAGTTCTTCGTCAAGCTCGGCGGCCGGCTGCCCGAGGAGATGTGGCGGGAGCACGAGGCGTTCAAGGCGCGGCTCCGCCAGGCCCGCTCGAGGCCCGCCGTCCCGGCCGCCGTCTGACCGCCGTCGCGCCGGAGCGAGCCGACCGGCTTGGACCTTCCGCGAGCAACGAGGATGCCCGAGACGACATGGACAAAAAAAAGGGGCGCGCCGCTGCGCGCCCCTCATGTCAGGACTGAACCGTGTTTCTCGGCTTACTTCTTCTTTGTTGCCTTCTTTGACTTCTTTGCGGCCTTCTTCTTCGCGGGCATGCTGTTCATCACCTCCTCTTGACGGTTCCGACGGAACCGTTGATACCAAACGTCGAATTCCAATATAGAACACCGGCAGGGGGTGTCAAGCTTTTTTGTCCTCCGGGAGGAGATCCCAATGCCTCGAACGAAGGAACGACTCGCGCTCGATTCCGCCAGGCGCATGCTTCATCATGGAGCATACAGCCGGGTGGTCAACCTTCTCGGTCCGCTTCACGATGCGGAGGTTGCGAATTTTCTGGCCCACGTTCCTCTCGACGACCGGCGGCGAGTCGTCAGGGCGCTCCAGCCGGCCAAGCTCCAGCGCGTTCTCGCGGTCATGCCGAGCGACGCGCTTGCCGAGACCCTGGCGGACCTGGACGACAAGACCCTGACCAGGCTGCTGAGCGGCATGCCTCGCGCCCAGGCCGCCGGAGTGCTGCGGTCGTTTCCCGACTCGACCCGCGAGACCGTCCTCCAGGCGATGGACGAGGCCTCTTCCGGAGCGTTCGGCGAGCTGCTGGCCTATCGCCAGGGGTTGGTGGGGGCGATCATGCGGCCGGATCCTTTCGCCCTCGACGAGGAGCTGAAGGTGAGCGAAGCGACCGACACGCTGCGGCGCATCCAGGGGGAGGTCCCCCTCTACGCCTACGTGGTGGACGAGAGGCGGCACCTGGTGGGAGTGCTGTCCTTCCGGCAACTGCTCATCGCGTCTCCGGAGCGCCGGCTGCGGGAGATCATGACACCCGACCCCATCTCGATCCGCCCCGAGGAGCCCCAGGAAGAAGCCGCTGCGCTCATTTCCCGCTATGACTTCGTCGCCCTGCCTGTCGTGGACGAGGAGCACCGGCTTCTCGGCGTCGTCGCTGTGGACGACATCGTGGACATGCTCCAGGAGAGGGCCACCGACGAGCTCTACAAGCTCGCGGGTCTCGGCACCGGAGACCGGGTCTTCGCTCCCGTCCTCCGCTCCGTGCGCATGCGGTTTCCCTGGCTTGCCGTCAACCTCGCCACAGCGTTCCTGGCGGCGGCGGTCGTCGCCCTCTTCCGGACTACGATCGAGAAGGCAGCCATCCTCGCCGCCTTCATGACGATCGTGGCGGGCCAGGGGGGAAATGCGGCGACGCAGACCCTCACGGTGGTGATCCGCAGTCTGGCGGTGGGAGAGCTGACCCTATCGGAGGGTCTGAGGGCCGTGGCGAAGGAAAGCGTGACGAACCTCCTGCTCGGCCTCGGCATTGGCGTGCTGACCGGGATGATGGCCATTCCGTACCATCCGAGCGTCGTGTTCTGCCTGGTCCTCATGACGGCCATGATCGTCAACATGCTCGTTGCCGGGCTGAGCGGGGCGGCGATCCCGCTGCTGCTTCGCGCTCTGCGGATCGATCCCGCACTGGCCTCGGGCGTGATCGTGACGACCTTCACGGACTGCTGCGGCTTCGGGACCTTTCTGGGGCTGGCGACGATGCTGCTGCGATACCTGGGCTGAGCGGAGGGCCAAGCTTCAGGTCAGGTTGTAGCGAGAGATCTTCCTCTGAAGCGTCCTGACGCCGATCCGCAGGATCAGGGCGGCGCGTGTGCGGTTGCCTGCGGTGTGATCGAGCGTTCTGCGGATCAGCTCACGCTCCATCTCCTCCATCGTCACCGGCAGGGCCGGTCCGGCGTGAGACAGATGTCCCAGGCCATAGCGCTGGAAGAACGAAAGGGCTCCCTCGGTCACCCGCCGCGGAGGCAGGTTGTTCGACCGGCAGATCTGATCGACGAAATGCCGCACGAGAGAAGGGATGTCCTCCTTCCTCTCCCGCAGCGGCGGCACGGAGAGCGTGAGGACCTTGAGCCGGAAGTAAAGGTCGTTGCGGAAGCGGCCCTGCTCGACCAGCCGCTCCAGGTCGGCGTTGGTCGCCGCCAGCACACGCACGTCCACACGCACCGACTGGGCGCCTCCTACCCGCATGAACTCCCGCTCCTCGAGGACTCGAAGGAGCTTGACCTGCACCGAGGGGTTCATCTCGCCGATCTCGTCCAGGAAGAGCGTACCAGTATGGGCCAGTTCGAACTTCCCCTGCGCGCGAGCCACCGCCCCGGTGAAGGCGCCGCGTTCATGGCCGAAGAGCTCCGACTCGATGAGACTCTCCGGTATCGCCGAGCAGTTCAGCGCGATGAAAGGCTGATCCTTGCGGGGAGAGGCATAGTGCACGGCCCGGGCGACGAGCTCCTTGCCGGCGCCGCTCTCGCCCAGGACGAGCACGGTGCTTCTCATTGGAGCGATCTTGTGGATCTTGTCGATCACGGCGCTCATGGCCCGGGAACGGCCGATCAGCTCCCTCAGGCTGGTCCTCTTGACGATCTCATCTCGAAGCAAGGCCATCGTCGTATCGAGGTCCCGCGCCTTGAGGATCCTGCCCACCCGCAGCCTGATCTCGTTGAGGTCCGGGGGGAGGGTCAGATAATCGTCCACACCGTGCCGCAGCCCGGCGACCGCGATGGTCAGCTCTTCCGGCCGGGCGAGAAGCACCACCGAGATCCCCTCTCGCCGCTTCTTGAGGCTCCGGACAAGCTCGAGCGGATCCAGATCGGCCAGGTCGAGGCCCACGGCGGCAAGGTCGAATTCCCGGGTGGAAATCAGCGACATCGCTTCCGACGAATTGCGGCACGGCGAGACGGGGTAACCGAGAGCGTCGAGGGCCTGCTCCATCAGACTACGGATGACGTCCTCTTCGTGAACGAGCAGGATCTGCTTGTTTACGGGCGCGAACATGTGAGCGGAAGGATACCATCACGGGCTGGGGGCAGACCAGCATTCGGCCATTTTGGCTGAGTTGCGACACGTGAGCACCGCAGGAATGACGGAGTCATCGTCCAATCCGGGCTGCTGATTATCAACGGCGCCATCGATGGCCTTGCAAGTGGCAATCTAATAAAGATTTAAGCGGTTGCGAGTTTT
>QHYA01000204.1 GCA_003223995.1 Acidobacteriota bacterium
CTGCTCGTCACCGGGATCAAAGATGTCGTGTTCAAGGACTTTTTCCGGAAAGCGCCGGCGCCTGAGCACATGGTGATCGGCTCCGACACCTCCCAAGCAGCTCCGGGCGAACAGGCCCGGCCGGAGGCCGCTGGAACCGAGGCAGCGGCCGCAGCGGCACAGGAAGAGCCAGCCGACACGCTAGCCATTCCGCATCTGGAGGACGTCCTCTCCTGGCTCGTCGCTCACTACCCCTCCACCAAGTCTTGAAGGCCGGGTGTCGCGGGGCCATGCCGGCAGTGGCGCGGTCCGTGCTCTTCCTCACCGCCGCCCTGCTCTGTCGCGGTCCCACGCAGGCTTCGTTTCCCCCGGCCTCGGCGCCGCCGGCTCCGACTCCCGCGGCGGGCTCCACCGCTCCCATTCCAGCGGACGTGATGCCGTTTCGCGACGTGAAGGCAGGGATGAAGGGGGTGGGCCGCACCGTTTTCCGGGCGGGGCAGATCGAGGAGTTCGGCGTGGAGATCCTGGGCAAACTCGAGAACATCGGCCCCCAGCAAAACCTCATCCTGGCTCGGCTCTCCGGCGGCCCCCTGGAGGAGACCGGAGTCCTGGAGGGGATGAGCGGCAGCCCGGTCTATGTCGGCGGCAAGATGATCGGCGCCGTGGCTTACTCCTGGGATTTCGAGCGTTCCCCCATTGCCGGCATCACTCCGATCGAGGAGATGCTCCGTCTGGACCGGGCCACCACTCCTTTCGCCAAGCAAGGGATCCCGCAGACCGTGCAGCTTCCTCCGTCTCTCCGCTCCCCTTCGGCGGTGTTCGAGGGGGGGGAGCTGGTCCGGACCTACGAGGGGCGGCTGGCGCGCCTGTTCTCCTCGTCATCCCTCCCCCTCGGCTCAGCGGGCGGCTCCAGGGCGTCCGGGCTGCGGCCCGTGGGGATCCCGATCACCTTCTCGGGGCTGCCGGCCGCTGTATTCTCTCGGCTCACCGGCTCCGGTTTCACCCCGCAGCTCCAGGGAAACCCCCCAGCGGGAGCCGATTCCTCTCCCCTGCAGCCAGGTTCGGCAGTCGGCATCGCTCTGCTGCGCGGTGATCTCCAGGCGACAGCGGTCGGCACCGTGACCCGCGTGGACGGCGACAGGGTGCTTGCCCTGGGCCATCCCCTTTTCAACCTCGGCCCGGTGGAGCTTCCGATGACGCGCGCCCACGTCGAGGCCCTTCTCCCGAGCTTCCAGAGCTCCTTCAAGTTCGCCGGTCCTGCCGGGGAGGCGGGAGCGCTCCGGGAGGACTCGGTCAGCGGCGTGCTTGGAGGAATCGGCCAGGCGGCGCGGATGATCCCGGTGCATGTGGATCTGTCCACCGGCGGCGGAGCGAGCCGTTCATACTCCTTCGAAGTCGCCGACCACCCTCTGCTTTCCCCCATCCTCGTCTTCTTGACCCTGGGCGGGCTCTTCAACATCGACCTGAAGGAATCCAGCGACGCCTCCGTCGAGCTGCTCGAGGGATCGGAGATCAAACTCTCGGGAAACCATCGAGTGTCGCTGGCGAACCTGTTCGCCGGCGACCAGGCTGTGCTGGTCGCCTCCGCGACGGTCGCATTCCTCTCCGAGATCCTGATGGAGAACGAGTTCGAGCCCGCCCGCATCGAGGGGATCACGCTCGCAGCGAAATACAGCGAGCAGAGGCGCGTGGCGCGCATCACATCCGTCTGGTGCGACCGCGTTCAGGCGAGGGCCGGCGAGAGCGTGACGGTCTCCGTTTCCCTCAAACCGTACCGTGAGCCGGAGAGAACGATCCCGATCAAGCTCGAGATCCCGCCCGAGCTGTCGCCGGGAAAGCTGGCGCTTCACATCGGCGATGCCATCGCGCTCTACCGCACCGGGGCCGAGGGGAGCGGCAACCTCAGCCCGCGCGACCTCGACCATCTCGTTGCACTGATCAACAGCCTGCGCCGCAGCGAACGAGTTTACATCCTCGCGACGCGTGAGGAGCCTTCCATCTGGATCGGCGACCAGGCGCTGCCGAACCTGCCTCCTTCGAAAAGGGCCGTGATCATCGGCCCGACGCCACGGGGCAACTTCCAGCTTCTTCGCGTCCGGCCGGTCTTCGAGAAGGAAGCCGAGACCGCCTTCGCGATCGACGGATACCGACGGCTCGACCTCGAGGTCGTGCCGTGACACGCCGGAGCCATCTCCGGGGCCTCTGCTGCGTCGCGGCGTTCACCGCGACATTCGCTCCCACCCTCGCCGTCGAGACCGTCTTCTGGCGCGGCACGGCCCCTGCCGAGCTCGCACACGGGCGACCCGACGGCGTGAGCCTCGGCGCACAAGGGAGCATCGCTCTCGCGCCGCGGCTCGAGCCCCTCTCCTCCTCCCTGAAGGCCGAGCAAGCCCAGCCGATTGTCTGGTGCTCCGCCCTCGACAAGGACCGGCTGTTCATCGGCACCGGAGACGGAGGGCGCGTCCTGCGCATCGGCCCTGGCGAGAAGGCGGAGACGCTCGCCACTCTTCCCGAGCCCCATGTCACTGCTCTGACGATCTCCCGCGGCGGCAAGCTCATCGCCGCGACGAGCCCCCAGGGGGCGATCTACAGCATCACCCAGGAAGGGGAGGTCGAGGAGCTGTTCGATCCGAAGGAGCGATACATCTGGTCGCTGGCCGTCGGCAGGGACGGGACCATCTACGCCGGGACGGGAGAGCGGGGCCGCATCTATACGGTCGACACCGACGGGAACGGAAAGGTCTTCTTCGATTGCGACGATCCTCACATCGTCTCCCTCGCTTTCGACCGTCAGGGGCGGCTGCTCGCGGGGACCCAGGGGAACGGCCTCCTGATCCGCTTCGACGGGGCGGCTCACCCGACGGTCCTGCTCGATACAGATCAGAGCGAGGTATCGGGCCTCGCGGTGGACGGCGCCGGGAACATCTATGCCTCCACCTTCGCCGAGTCGAGACGCGAGCAGGCGATCCCGCGCCAGGTGACCGTGCGGCTCGGCGCCGCCTCAGAGATCGGCGGGCAGGAAGGGCCGTTGCCCGGCCCGATCCCGCCCATCGAGATGGAGGGAGCGAAGCGCGCCGAAGAACGCAAGGGGCTGACGGGGGTGATCGAGGAGGCGCCGGCCCCATCGGGGGCCGCCGGCAGGCCGGCCCCCGCCGGCGCCGCCAGGGGGACGCTGATCCGCATGTCTCCCGAGGGGAGGGTGGAGGAGGTCTGGTCATCGGCCTCCGAGGACATCTACGCATTGGCAGCCGGGGCCGACGGCGCGCTGTGGTTCGGCACGGGCTCTCCCGCGAGCATCCGGCGTCTCGACCGGGCCGGAGCCTCCGTGGTCCTGAGACTGCAAGAGGCCGAGGTCACCTCGCTGCTGCTCGACCGCGATGGACGGCTCTACGCGACGACCAGCAACGCGGGGAGCCTCTATGGGATCGGCCCCGAGTCGTCCCGCGAGGGAAGCTATACGAGCGCTCCGCTGGACAGCCGCTTCCTTTCCGATTGGGGCCGGGTCTCGTGGGAGGCGCAGATACCCGAGGGGGCACGGCTGGAGATTCAGACGCGAACGGGCTCCAGTCCGGCGCCCGACAGCGCCTGGAGCGCCTGGTCGGTCCCGTATCCTGATCCTTCCGGCAGCTCCATCCCATCCCCCCCTGGACGCTACCTTCAGTGGAGGGCGCGATTGACCGCGGGAGGCAGAAAGGGTTCCGCCTCGCCGGTCCTGCGCTCCCTGACATTGACCAGCAGGCCGAAGAACCGCCCTCCACGCATCAGCGAGGTGATCGTGCCCCCGGCTGATGACGCAGCGGCGCACGAAGGCGGCTCCCATCCCGCTCCGGCCGAGGACCCGCCCGACAGCAAGCACCGGCTCGCTTATTTCTCAGCGGAGGATCCGGACGGCGACCCCCTCACATACAAGCTCACGGCCCGTCCGGCAGACTCGCAAGGCGGCCAGGAGGTCGATGTCCCCGTACTGGGCGATGGCGGGCCGCCTCTTTCCTGGGACGACTCGAAGCTCCAGGAGGGGCGCTGGATCCTGACGGTCAGTGTTTCGGACGAGAAGTCCAACCCCCCCGGCACCGAGTTGACCGCCCAGTCAGAATCCGCCCTTTTCGAGGTGGATCGGACGCCGCCGGTTCTCACCCTCGTCACGGGGGAAGCGCCGCTGCGGCAGCGCCGCATCCGCGCCTCCGACACGCTCTCGGTCATCCGCAGCGCGGAGTATAGTTACGACGGCAAGCAATGGCGGGCAGCGGCGGTCGCCGACGGCATCCTCGACTCCCGCGAGGAGCAGATCCTCGTTCCACAGGAAGCTTCCGGCAGGGCGATCTCGTTCCGGGTGCGGGATGCGGCGGGAAACGAGGCCCGTCTCGACCTTCCTGGCTCCGGCTCCCAAACCTCCCATCCATGACCGCTCCCCGCTGGGGGGTCCGCCTCGTCCTGCTGCTGGCGGCCGTCCTCGGGACCGGATGCTCCCGAACCGAACCGGCCTCCAAAGCCCTCCCCGGGACGGGCCAAGAGGCGGGGGCGCCGGTGACGGGCGATTGGCTGAGGATCGCCTATCAAGCCGACCCCCAGAGCTTGAATTTTGTCCGCGCCCAGGACAACCTCGGCAAGCTCCTTGCGCAGTACATCAGCGACACCCTGGTCCAGTACGACGCCCGGTTGCAGATCGTGGGGCGTCTGGCCGAGTCGTGGAGCTTCTCCCCCGACCATCGCGTCCTGACCTTCCACATGCGGCGGGGTGCGCGCTGGCAGGACGGCGAGCCCGTGACTTCGGCGGACGCCGCCTACACCGCCGAGCGGATCCGCGATCCGAGGTCCCAGGCCCTGTCCCGCTACTCCGTCTTCGAGCCTGTGGAGCGGATCGAGACCCCGGACGAATGGACGCTGCGAGTGACCTACCGGGAGCCCTTCGCCACGGAGCTGGACGCCTGGACGGACGCTCCTCTCATCCCGCGCCACCTCTACGAGAAGGAGCGCGACTTTCTCGACAACCCGCAGTCGCGGGCGCCGATCGGCTGCGGGCCTTTCCGCTTCGTCTCCTGGAAGGAGGCCCAGGAGATCGTCCTCGAGGCGAACGAGACCTACTGGGCCGGCCGGCCCTACCTGGATCGTTTCATCATCAAGATCATTCCTCAGGACTCGACGCGCATGCAGGCGCTGCAGCTCGGCGAGATCGACTATCTCTCGATGACGCCCCAGCAGGTCGTGGCGGAAGCGAAGGGGCCGGAGTTCGAGAAGCGCTTTCGCCGGCTGACATATACCCTTCCGTTCTTGTTCTACATCGGCTGGAACATGGACGGCTCGAACCCCTTCTTCACGGACCGCCGGGTCCGCCAGGCGATGACCTACGCTCTGGACCGGCCCGGCTACCTCCGGACCGTCTGGCATGGTCTTGCCGTTCCGGCAGCCACTCATATCACGCCGGATTCCTGGGCC
Organism: Acidobacteriota bacterium; assembly: GCA_003223995.1. Classification (GTDB taxonomy): domain Bacteria; phylum Acidobacteriota; class Polarisedimenticolia; order QHYA01; family QHYA01; genus QHYA01. The sequence continues at coordinate 5,413 of QHYA01000204.1, forward strand.
TATGCGACCGAGGTCAAGCCTTACCGCTTCGACCCTGACAAGGCGCGCCGGCTGCTCGACGAAGCGGGCTGGCGGGACAGTGATGGCGACGGTGTCCGTGACAAGGACGGCAGACCCTTCGCCTTCACGCTGCTCTACGCGGCGACCGGGAAGATGAACGATGACATGGCGGCCTCCTTCCAGGAGAATCTCCGGCAGGTCGGCGTCAAGATGGAGCTGGCAAAGGTGGAGTTCAAGACGTTCATGCAACGGCTGCAAGGTCACAGGTTCGAGGCGAGCATGTCCTCGTTGAACCTCGACCCGGATCCCGATCCATATGACCTCTTCCACTCCGGTCAGATCCGATCCGGCAGCAACCGTGTCTCCTATTCCAATCCCGAGATGGACCGGCTCTGCGAAGAGGGGCGGAGGGAGTTCGACCGGGAAGCCCGGCGGCGGATCTACGCCCGGATCCAGCAACTGCTCTCGGAGGAGCAGCCGTTCACGTTCATCTCGCACCCGACGGTCAACGTGGCGCTCGACAGGCGGTTCCGCGGAGTCGAGATCAGCCCTCTCGGTCTGTATCTTTTCTGGCCGGGCATGGCACGCTGGTGGGTGCCGGAAGCCGAGCAACGCTTCCCCCGCTCACGGGTGGAGGGGCGCTAGCGCGAGGCCCCCGCCTCGAGCGCTCCGCTCGCGAACCCGCATGCCCTCCTACTTCGCCCGGCGGCTGCTCGTGGCCGTGCCGACGCTGATCGGCATCACGCTGCTCACCTTCGCCATCTTTCACCTGGCACCAGGCGATCCGATAGGAGAAATGGAGGCGGGCAGTCGCCGCTCAGTTTCCCCCGAGGTCCTCCAGCGCATGAGGGAGATCTACCACCTCGACGAGCCGCTCTGGAAACAGTACTGCCTCTGGCTTTCAGGTCTCGCCCGGCTCGACCTGGGGGTGTCCCTCTACGACGGGGAGCCTGTCGCCAGGAAGATCGCCGTCCGGCTTCCCGCGACCTTCATTCTCGCCCTGGCCGCCATCGTGCTGGCCTGGGGCCTGGCGGTTCCGATCGGCATCGGCGCCGGCATGCGCCCCCGGGGGCAGCTCGACCGGGGAAGCGGCCTGCTCTTCTACTTCATCTATTCCATCCCCACATTCTGGGCGGCACTCCTGCTGCAGATGTTCTTCTCCGTTCACCTGCGATGGCTTCCCCTTCATGGGATCGAATCGGACGCCGCCTCGAGCTGGGGCCTTCTGGCCCGACTGGCCGACCGGGCCTCCCACCTGGTGCTGCCGGCGATCTGCCTCGCTTATGGACAGCTCGCCTTCCTGTCCCGCTTCGTGCGATCCGGACTGATCGAGGTCCGGGGGCAGGATTACATTCGCACCGCCCGGGCGAAGGGCCTGCCGGAAAGGACCGTCATCGCGCGACACGCCCTGGCCAACGCCCTGCTTCCGCTCATCACCTTGCTGGGTTTCACGCTTCCCGTCCTGGCCAGCGGCGCCGTCATCGTGGAGAAGATCTTCTCCTGGCCGGGGGTCGGCAGGCTTCTTTTCGACTCGATCCAAAGGCGCGACCTGACGACGTTGATGGGGTTGACCCTCATCGGCGCGCTGCTGACGCAAGCCGGAACGCTGCTGGCCGACCTCCTCTACGCCGTTGCGGATCCACGGATCCGTTACAGCTCCAAGCCGTAAGGATGACCCCCTCGAGAGCCCTCGTCGCAAACCGATCCGTCCGTCTCGGGCTGGCCCTCCTGTTGCCGTTGCTCCTGGGCGCGATCCTGTCTCCCCTGCTGAGCGGCGCCTTCCCCCACCATTTCGCCGCCACCGACCTGGCCCATCGCTACGAGCCACCCGGAAAGGAACACCTCTTCGGCACCGACTCCCTCGGACGGGACGTGTTCGCGCGGATGCTCAGGGCTGCGCGGGCCTCGATGGCCGTGGGTCTTCTGTCGACGGCCCTGGCGGGGGCCATTGCCCTGTGTGCCGGCTCGCTGGCCGGCTATTACGGCGGCGCGACCGACTTCACGCTCAGCCGGCTGATCGAGATCGTCCTCTCCTTTCCCACGCTGTTCATCATCCTTGCGCTGCTGGGAGCCGATCCACCGCTCCTGCGCCATGTTTCCGACCTTGCCCGGATCACGCTTGTCGTGGGGATGATCGGATGGACTGGCATGGCGAGGCACCTCAGAGCGGAGTTTCTCAAGTGGAGAGGAATGGATTTTGTTCAGGCCGCCCGGGCAGCGGGCGCGAGCGACCTGCGGATCATCCTCAGGCACATCCTGCCGAACTCCCTCGCGCCCTTGCTCGTCTCCGCAGCCTTCTTCGTCGCCCAGGCGATCCTGCTCGAGGCGGCTATCTCATTCCTCGGCTTCGGGATCCAGCCGCCCGAGCCCTCCTGGGGAAGCATGCTCGCCGAAGCGGAGGAAGCCGTCGCGGAGGGCTGGTGGCTGGCTCTGTTTCCCGGAGGCGCGCTGTTTCTCTCCGTGCTCGGCTGCAACCTGATCGGAGAAGGACTGAGGCAAGCGCTCGACCCGCGAGGCTTCGAGCCGGGCCCATGACAGCACCCCACACTCCGTCGCTCCAGAGTGAGCGAAGAGAGCCCGCTAATGCTAATCGCGCTTCGGCTAGCTTTCGGCTAGCGCTAGCTCTTCTCATCCTGGCCGCTCTCCCGGGGACGTCCTCCTCATCGCGTACGGATCCATGCGTACGGATACATCCTCATGGAGAGGCGGAGGCCGCGAGCCTGGAGGCGCGCCACATCGCCTCCGCGGCCCCTTCCTTGTCTCCCGCGGCCCCTCGAACCGAGGCCAGAAAGCTGAAGAGGGCCGGCGAGTTCGGGTCGTGGGACGCACACCTCTCGAGGACCTCCCGAGCTTCCCGCGACCGTCCGGAAACGATCAAGGAGCGAGCTGTGACGAGTGAAGCCAATACACCGTCCTGCTGCCATGCAGACAATCGGTGGCCCTCCTTGAGGGCCGCGGCGGCCTCCGCAGGGCCGATCCTCCTCAGGTCGAATGTTCCCGGTGTCGCGAAGCGAATAGGCTCGGCGGCCCGCTCCTGGGGGCAGTACACGGCGGTGGAGTCGTCGATGAAGACGAGCGACCAGCCCGACTTCCCCTCCAGATGCCTCAGCACCGGATGGCCGTCTCTCATTCTCCGCCAGGACAGAACCAGCAGGTCGGGATG